>CAZPCO010000267.1:0-5301 GCA_964585025.1 uncultured bacterium
GATCAGGAAATAGATGGTTTCTTCTCGGAAATCCATGCCGGTTGGGACGGGGGAAGGAGCAGGCGGCGCTGGAGGAGCTGGCTGATCTTCGGGCGGCGGAGCATCATCATCTGCTTTGTCGAGGCTGAATTCGCCTGTTTCAGGGGCGAAACGGAATTCATACCATCCAGAACTCGTCAGAGCGGCTTTGATGTTTCCGGCATCCGGGACTGCTTTGCCAAACTGGGGTAAATCGGTGCTGATGCTCGCTACGCCCCAGTTTGTCTTCCAGGTTGAGTCGGCAACAAACTTGTATTCGACAACGCCATTGTGAAGAAAAAAGCGGGCTTTCCAGACGCCCGCTTCGTTTTTCATTTTTCCACTTTCAGAACTGGTCGACCAGCTGTTGAAATCTGCAGCCACATTTATCTGGCGATACCGGGCTTCGACATTGGTAGAAAACAATGCCAGAATCAGAAAGGTTACCAGGAGGATTTTTTTCATGATTACTCCTACGCACTTCATTTTGTGGTGTAACCGGCAGATATTGTTCTGCCAAATCGTGATTGAATAATGATAACAATTTGTCATACAAAATGCAAAAGTACCTGGTAAGTTTTGCTTTGCTTCGAGTCGGGAGGCGTTTTATGGTATAGTTTCAGGCGTTGAAAGGGAGGAAGGGGCATGAAAGAAGGATTTCAGGTGTTCAAGGGGATTCAGGCGCTTTTTCCTGAAGCCATGGCTATAAGAACCAGGGTTTTTGTTGAAGAGCAACATGTGCCTGTTGAGCTCGAGCGTGATGAATACGATGAACTTTCCACACATCTTCTGCTTTATAAAGATGGTGCAGCAGCAGCTACCGGAAGAATTTTCCCGGATCCGCAGCATCCTGGAGTTCTACGTCTGGGCAGGATTGCGGTCTTAAAACCACATCGAGGTCAGGGGGTTGGCGGGCAGGTTGTGTCTGAGTTGCTGAAAGTCGCCAGGAATGATACTTCCTGCAGCGAAGTCGTGATTCATGCCCAGCAGCATCTGGTGAAATGGTATTCAGAGTTTGGGTTCAAGCCAATTGGTGATGAGTTTCTGGAGGCCGGGATCAGGCATCAGGAGATGGTGCTGAGACTAAAATAAAAAGGGCTGCCCCAGTTATGAGACAGCCCTTGATTTGCAGATGCTGTTAGAAGCGATCGCCTCTGCCACCGCGATATCCACCGCGGTCGCCTCTGTCGTTATAATCGCGATCTTTATCGCCATAATCGCCACCGCGGTAACCACCACGGTCGCCGCCTCTGTCGCTGCGGTAGCCGCCGCGATCACCACCGCCGGTGCGGGGTCTGTCGCTGCGTGCTTCTTTGGGGCGGGCCTGATTGACCTTGATATTGCGACCGTTCATGTCAGATTCGTTCAGCGCCTGAATTGCTTCCTGGGCTTCTGAATCGTTTGACATTTCGACAAACCCGAAACCTTTTGATCTTCCGGAGTCGCGATCTTTGACGATACTGGCCGAAGTCACTTCGCCGTAGTGACCAAACATGGTTTTGAGCTGTTCTTCGGTTGCACTGTAGGGCAGGTTACCAACGTAAATATTCATTCAAAAAAATCCTTAAAGGCAAGATATCCACGGTGGTTTAATAAACTGGCTGCTGACCGGCAAACCACCAGATAAACCGGCTGACAGCTGCCAACCGAGGTCGGTTTAGCAAAACTTGCTGAATCTTAAACTTTTTTGCAATATTTGTCAAGTGCCGTCAAGGGAATTTGCGCTTCAGACAATGTTTTGGGATGAAAAGGCCGAAGTGGCTGCCTGCTAAGTTCTCTGTCGATGCTGGAATTGTCGGGGCTTTTGCAATATCAAACCAGGAAATTGGGAGTCGTGTTTCTATAAAAAATGTAACGCAAGATAGAATCAGTCGATTTGCAGGCCTGTTAATTGTGGTCCCCGGAATTGGTGGATGAAAAACCTATGCTGTCGCAACCTGGAAGACGTACTGTTAATAGTGAAAATATAACTGAGGGGGCAGCAAATGCGCAATATTTGTAAGATTCTTGTCGTCCTGGTCATGTCGTTGGCAGCCTGCGTAATTCAGGCGCAGACGATCGAACAGAATTTTTTCCATCAGCTTAAAATCGGCGAACCTGCTCAGAGCTGGGAACACCGTATCGATCTCCCGGATACAGCCGCAATGCAGGGGCAGGTTTTTGTCAGCAGAAATCTTGACCTGCGCATGGGAAAACTGGTAATCGAGCGCGAAATTCTTACTCCCAGCTATTACTATGTTAAAGTAAGATTGCCAAAGCACCCGGATGTGCCCATGGCCGGCAACCTCAAAGTTGAACTGCAGATCGGTAACATGATTTCTGACAAAAAGCCCGAAGCGCCAACGGCTCTGGCTCTTTCAGAAGTGGGTGCAACTCTGAAACCGGTTTTTACCTGGAAAACTGCCTGTCGCTATGCTGCTATCACGCTGTTTGACATGACTACCCAGGAAACTGTCTGGGAAAGAGTGTCGACGAGAACTGGCGCCATCGGTTTCGATGAAGGTTATCTGACCAAAGGTCATCATTATCGCTGGGCAGTCAAGGTGAGTGAAGGCAATGGCAGATACTCACCAGAAGCGGTGGCCGGCTTCAGAATCGTAGAACAGAACGGCGTCGTGATTGCCATTCCTGAATAAGTAAGTTTTTCACTGATAATCGAATCGAAATCAGGGGCTGCTTCACCAAGGCAAATGTGAGGCAGCCCCTGTTTTTTTTGTTTGGTAGAATTCTCTTTTCTGGTATGCAAAATCTTGATTTGGCTGGGTTCAGCACAGAACTGAATATCTGGAAACCCAGCTAAATAAAAAATCCCCCGCTCAGAGACACGAGCGGGGGATTGATTTATTGTCTGATTGAGATTGCCTTACTTGCCTTCGGTGGAAGTCGGGGCGCTTTCATCGGGAGAAGCAGTCGGGGCATCCGGGGTCTTCTGATTATCGTCTGCTGGAACCGGAGTTATTTCGGAGCAGACAAATTCGTTGCCTTTCAGCGAAAACACATAAAAGCCTGGAACCGGAGCAGCTTCTTCAGAATAGATTTTGCCGAGAGCGCGAATCTTGTTGTCGGGCAGGAAAAACAGGTCTTCGCCATTTTCCTGGTACATGTCGGATACCATGAAGTCGCGGCTGAGGTCTTCTTTTTCGTATTTGAAGTTCATTGGCGCAAACGCTTTGTTCTGCCCGTCGTATTTGAATACATACAGAGCGCTGCTGTCAGGACCGGTCATGGCAGCGGTAATCAGTTCAGGAACTCCGTCGCCGGTCAGATCTTTGATGGCGAGCGGGCTGGCGGTACCGTCCACGATGAACTTCTTTTCCTGTTCGCCGAGCGGTGAAGACGCCCAGAATTCTTTGCCGTCAACGGTGAAGACCTTGATAGTGACAGTGCCGTTATCGATGCGTTTGACAACATTAAATTTAGCGTCATTGAGGGTGAGCGAGTTCTCAGAGAGAACGGGTGTGTTTTCACCGGGCACAACCAGGTCGGCGAAGGAGGGTGAAGAGAACAACAGAGCGGTGCAGAAAACAGATGCTAATATGCGTTTCATTGAATTTACCTCGTTAATCATACATCCCATTTGTAGAAATTGTTCGATTTCATGATACTGATAAGTTTGGAAGCATAGCTCGGGTCAGTTGCATAACCGGCTTTCTGGACTTCCTGAGCGTAGCGGTTCGGGTCTTTGTTGTATTTGAGAGCATAGCCATATCTTGAATTGGTGAGCAGTTTGGCGTGATCGTCGAATGATTCCTGCCAGCTGTTGTATTTTCTGAAGTTGTCCTGGATGGTGATCATTCTACCATTGACGAATTCCTGAGTCGATACGCGTATCGAGCCGGCAGGGCCAGTGCCTTTGATGCCGAACATATTTTTCGCATCGCCGATGCTTGAAGAGCCCCAACCAGTTTCAAGAGCAGCCTGAGCGAGGGTTACTGAAGCTGGAACGCCGGTTTTGCGCATGTTTTCCTGGGCAACCGGGCCAAAAATCCTGCTGAATTCGGCAGGGGAAAGCTTGCCGCCCTTGTAGGCTGCAATTGCGCCTGAATCAACTTTCGAACTTGAGCTTGAACTTGAATTGCCGGGTGTTTTGTTCTTTGCGCCTTCATCAGAGGCGGTTTTGCCTTCTGACATAGAAAGATGGCCGCCATTGCGGGTATCGCCGGGATAGTATGGTTCTTCCTGGGATGCCGGTGCGCCTGGAATAGAGATGTAGTTCTTGTGCATGTAGCCTTTCTGGCCATTGACTTCAACCTGATAGAACTCACCGGATTCCCCGGTTACGGTAACAGTGGTTCCTGGGCCAAAATTACCCAGAACAACGCCCCACGGCCAAGATCGCAGGCGCAGGTTACTGCCGGCTTCGATAGTGCCGCTGACGGGAAACTTGCTGTCTATCTTGGTGCTGGTATCGCCTGTAGCCACATTTGTGGAGTTCTGCGGCTTAACCGTTTCTTCGGTGAACGGAGTTTCAGCCAGAAGCTGGAAACAGGTGCCCAGAAAGGCCATAACTATGAGTAATACTAATTTTTTCATGGATTTTCTCCTTCTGATTATGCTGATTATACTTCAAGTTGTTTCAATAAGTTTTCACTTTTTTTTCCCGGTTACGCCGGCAGTATAAATGACCCCTATTTGCCAGGGCACCCTTTGCTGACAACGCATCTTGCCTTGGGTGATCTTCCTGGCATGAAGCGGCAATAGAGGCGATTGAATTTGTCTATCCTGCTCGGTTATATTGAAGTGAATCATTTTTATATGGAGGCGTAAATGCAGATTGAACTGAATATCGCTGATGTTCTGCAGGCCGCGATTATGCTTGAAGAACGCGGTACCAGGTTTTATAGCGATGCTGCTGAACTGGCATCAGGCAATGAAAGAAAACTGCTCGAACAGCTTGCCGGCATGGAGCTCGGTCATGCGAAAATGTTTGCAGGGATTCTCGCCGCTTACCGGGCAGCATCAGGAGCCAGGGAGACAGAACAGAGCGAAGAGAGTTCCGCCTATCTGCAGGCATTGACTTCAGATCGTATCATCTCGACAGAATGTCAGATAGAAAAAGACGATACCTATCCTGAAATCCTCGAAAAGGCCATGCTTGTCGAAAAAAATTCGGTATTTTTCTATTCATCGGTTAAATATTGTCTGTTGACAGGCATGCCGGCAGGTGACATTGACAGACTGATCGGTGAAGAAATAGATCATTTCAGGGCTCTCAATGACGCTCTGGTGACTTGGCGTAAGCTCCATAGCTGAAAGGGACTGCTAATGAAATCCTTTACCATG
>CAZPCO010000268.1:0-5287 GCA_964585025.1 uncultured bacterium
CATCAGATACCGCCAGGACGGCATGATGTTCACCGCCATGAACCCGCCCAAAAAAGCGACGGCTGCCATCACTTCGCGTATCAAGATCATGTCGTCGCTGAACATCGCCGAAAAGCGTCTGCCTCAGGACGGCCGCATCAAAATCAAAGTGGCCAACCGCATGATCGACCTGCGCGTTTCGGTTCTTCCAGTCATCTGGGGCGAGAAGATCGTCATGCGAATTCTTGACCAGACCTCACTTAAAGTTAATCTTGAAGACCTTGGTTTCGAACCGAAGACGCTCGAACGCTTCAAATCAGGTATCGCTTCGCCATATGGCATCATTCTGGTAACCGGCCCCACCGGCTCCGGAAAAACCACGACGCTCTACTCGGCGCTCACATCGGTCAACTCCATCGACACCAACGTCATGACCGCCGAAGACCCGGTTGAATATATGCTGCACGGCGTCAATCAGGTGCAATGCAAACCTGAAATCGGGCTTACTTTCGCCGCAGCCCTGCGTTCATTCCTCCGCCAGGACCCGGACGTAATCATGGTCGGCGAAATCCGCGACTTTGAAACAGCCGAAATCGCAATCAAGGCATCGATGACCGGCCATCTGGTTCTTTCGACCCTGCATACCAACGACGCCCCTGGTACTATCGGCCGTATCGTCAACATGGGCATTGAGCCATTCATGGTTACCACCTCGGTTATTCTGGTTCAGGCCCAGCGTCTCGTGCGCAAAATCTGTAAAGACTGTAAATTTGAAATCAAACCGAGAGCTGAACAGATCAGCCAGTTCGGCATTACGCCAGAATTGATCCGCCGCATCGACCTGCCTCACATTAATGAAAAGAATATGCTTTTCTATAAAGGCAAAGGTTGCGAATCATGCAATAACTCAGGCAGTCGCGGTCGTATCGGTGTTTATGAAGTCATGATGATGTCTGAACGCTTGCGAGATATCATTCTCAACGGCGGTTCAACAGACGACATCCGTCGACAGGCAATTGAAGAAGGCATGCTGTCACTGCGCGAATCAGCCCTGCGCAAGGCACTTACCGGCTTTACCTCACTCGAAGAAGTCGTTCGCGTCACCATGGGCGAACACTGACGCTTATATTTGATTCCATGGCACTTACACAGACATAAAATAATTAAGGAGCGCGGCGATGTTTGTCCTGAACGATCTGCTGAATCTGGTCATTGAAAATGGAGCATCGGACCTTCACATTACGGTTGGCACACCGCCGGTAATACGCGTCGACGGGGAACTGATCCAGACCGACCTCGATGTACTTACCCCGATGGATACAAGATCGTTGATTTACAACATGCTCACCGCCGAGCAGCAGAAAGAATTTGAAGAAGAATACGAACTCGACCTTTCATATTCTGTACATGGTTTTGGACGTTTCCGCGTTAACGTATATAAACAGCGCGGCTGCATAGGAGCAGCTTTCCGAATTATTCCGACCAAAATTCCAACTCTGGAAGAATTACGCCTGCCAGAAAAGCTCCGTGATTTTACCCGCATGCGCAAAGGGCTGGTATTGTTCACCGGGCCGACCGGCTCAGGCAAATCGACTTCACTGGCCTGCCTGATCAACATCATCAACGAAACCCGGCGCTGCCATATCATGACCATCGAAGACCCCATCGAATACCTGCATTACCACAAGCGCTCGGTGGTCAACCAGCGTGAACTGCACATCGACACCAAGTCGTTCGACGAAGCTCTGCGCCGCGTTCTTCGCGAAGACCCCGATGTAATTCTCGTCGGTGAAATGCGCGACCTTGAAACCGTATCAGCAGCCTGCACCATGGCTGAAACAGGCCATCTGGTCTTCGGAACCCTGCATACCACAGATGCTGCTCAGACAGTAAACCGCATCATCGACATGTTTCCGCCACATCAGCAGGCGCAGATTCGCTCGCAGCTTTCATTCGTTCTGCGGGCCGTTGTCGCTCAGCAGCTTCTGCCCGTCGCCAGCGGCAAAGGTCGTGTCGTCTGCAACGAAATTCTGGTCGGCAATCCTGCAGTAGCCAACTGTATCCGCGAACAGAAAATTTCCGGTCTTTACACCGTCATGCAGACCAGCCATGAAGAAGGCATGATGACCTTCGAAATGTCTCTGCGCGACCTGTATCTGCGCGGCGACATCACTCTCGAAGAAGCCATGGTTCATACCATGCACCCCAAAGAACTCGAACGCATGCTCAAGAGCGCCTGATCAGCCACAGAATTCGCTCCAACCCGGCCGAGGTCCTTTGTTTTGTCTGATTTTGAACTATGGTATGCCCTGCTTGACAACGGCACCCTGACTATCGGGTTTGCGTTTTTCTGTCTTACCGGCACCCTGACCCATCTTGCTTTAAAGATTCGTCTGCAGAACCTTTTTCTGCAGACGTTTTTGCGTCTGGTCATAATCATGGCGGCCCTGGGCATCATCCTGCTGACAACGCCGGTGATGACCGGCAAAGCATACGCAACTGTCGCCATGAAAATAGCCGGCAGGCCGTTTGCCCCTTCCCAGCAGCTGCAGCAGGCCGACCGGTATTTTTCTCAGGCAGTTGCCTGCGGTTACTGGAACAACTCATTTTTGCGTGACTATTCGGTAAACCTGATCAGGCTGGGCCAGAGCAAACAGGCCGTCGACATGTTTTCAGCCGGGCCATGGCAGGCAGAAAAGGATCCGGAATTGCTGGTTCCATTCAGCAGAGCCCTGCTGGCTGCCGGCGAATTCGCCAGAGCAATCGAAGTCGCCGGCCGGGCTATGTCTGTTGCTGATGAATTTACGAGGTTCTGGGCAATCAGAACAATTGCAGAAGCACATATTGCCGCCGACAGAAATGAAGACGCGGCACAATTTCTGGAAAGCTGCCTTGCTGAAATTGCCGACGCAGCCACACAGGAACTGCTGAAAAAACGCATAATCCAGATTCGCCAGGGAAAAAAATGGCTGGAAACACCCTAGAGATAACAGAAAACACGGCGCACCGGTCTGCTTCAGTTTCCTTTTTGAAGCGCTTTTTCTTCTGGATGCATCCTGAAGAGGCCGTTTATCTGAGCTTTTTTATTATTCTCGCCATCATTTCACTCTTTGAGGGGCAATCTCACATCAACCTGGCCCAGGATCGCCTCGGTTATACCTTTCTCGCGATCGGCACCGGAATCGTCACTTTCAGAATCAACCGCATCCTTTTCGGCAGCAGCGGCATTCCCTGGCAGGAACTGGTACGGGAAGGCAAACGAAGCTTCATACTGATCCGTGACATTTTCAGCATATTGATGTGCTGGGCCATGTATGCCAGCCTGAAATCAATTTTACCTGAAGCAGCTCTGCTTGACGAGCAACTGATCAGGGCTGACCGGCTGATTTTTGGCTTTGACCCGGTACTCGCTCTCGAAAAATATATCAGGCCTTGGCTCACCCATTTTATGGTCTGGAATTATGCGATGCTTTTCGCTTACATCCCGGCGGTTTTTTTACTGCTGACCGCAAAAAACCGTCAGCGTGGCCTGCGCGACTTTCTTCTCGGATTGATACTTGCTTCATTTTTCGGTTATCTCGGCTATCTTTCAGTACCCGCTATCGGACCGCAATACACCCAGGCCGATCAGTTCAAAGTCAATCTCTGGCAAAAAGAAACCCGTATGGCTGAAGATATACTGCTGCTGATCGACCTAAACCGTGTCAAACGCGACTGCTTTCCTTCGATGCATGTCTGCCTTGCCACCATCTGCCTGCTTTATTCATGGCGCTGGAGCCGCAAACTCTTCTGGATACTGCTGCCTGCTGCTATATGCCTGATTTTTTCAACCGTCTATCTGCGATATCACTACGTTGTTGACGTATTTGCAGGCCTTGCTCTTGCCGCGGCAGTTTTCTTCTCGACGCCGTCAATTCTCAACTGGTGGGAAAAACACATCGGGCCGATTGAATGATTGCTGTAAACACGGAGACACAGCTATAGACAGTCTGAGAAAAACACTTCTGCATCATGGCATAACGCTTCTGGTCATGCTGTTTGGCGTCAGAGCCTTCCATGCTCTGCTGAACTTCAGATCAGAATTCGGCGGGATGTTCAGGCCACAGCCCATAACATCTGAATACGCCGGCATCATCATGTTTTCTGCTGCTCTGGCATTGCTGTTTCTGGCAGGCATGAAGCTGAAAAACCTTGACGAGCGTCTGCAGAAGCATTTTCTGCTGTTTCTTGCCTGTGAATACATGCTTATCGGTATTTTTCACAACCAGGTCGGGCAAAGAAGCTTTATCTGCGAGTTGATCGACAACAATCTACCTTTCGATGAACTTCTAAGCCTGTATGCCATGGACTATTTCTTTGCTCCACCCTACTATTTCTGGGGACTTCTCTGGGTTGCCCTGAGCTACCGACTGGCGGCAGGCAGCAAACACCTGCTGCCGATTGCCTGGGCCCCGGCACTGCTTACCCTGCCCCTTAAAAACGATGCGTTTCCGTTAATATTTGCCCTGTCAGCTACCCTGGCCGCAGCTGTCTGCAGCAAGCTCTGCCGCAAACAACCGGCTACATCGATAATATGGTTCTGGCCTTTGAGCCAGCTATGCCTGCTCATCTGGCTGAATCATAGCGCGGCCCTTTACCGAAACTCATGGCTGGCTGTCTGTTTTCTGTTTCCCTTCATCTGGTTGCCGGCCCTGCTGCTTCATCGCCGGCTTGCCTGCGAAAAGACACCGGATTCAATTGCCATTACCTGGCTTTTGCCGGCTTTTGCCGGCCTTACCCACATAATTCTGCTGACCCATGTTCCGCTTGCCGGAAACCTCTTTAACATGTGGTATAGTCTGGCCTCGCTGCAATTTGCGGCCTGGGTGGTCGTGCCGGTGCTGGCCGCCCTGCTTGTCGCCTGGCTGTCAGCCATTCTCCACCAACGTCTTGCAACACCGGTTTTTATGGGTTGCGCATCGATGCTGATATTGTTCTATTTCATCGACAGCCTGGTCATGTTCAAAACCGGGTTGAGATTGACCTACAATACCTTCGACTGGATGCTGGGGCTGAGCAGAATCACCAGTCTCGCCACCACCATTGGTTCCACCAGAGCGGCCTGGCCTCTTCTGGCAATTATTACAGGGCTTCCGGCACTGTATTTTACTGTTTTCAAACTTACGGCAGATAATACTTCCAGCTACCGGCTCAAACCGTTTTTACTGATTGCCTGCAGCACTGCCCTGATCTGGCAGATTTTCGGAATAGTTCCCGCCGGCATATATAAAGACCCGTTGCAGATGCTTCTTTTGTCGGTTCAGGCTCT
>CAZPCO010000269.1:0-5279 GCA_964585025.1 uncultured bacterium
GATCTGACAAGGTGTCAATGAACCGCCGGCAAATAACAATTACTTTTCAGACCGCTGACTGTGGTGTATCATCTTGCTTATGAAAAGCAAACACACACTTCATGCCCTGATATTACTGCTCGCTGTCTGCCACTCAGCCTGCGCTCAGAGCTGGCGAAAATGGGAATTCATCAATCCGGCCGACCTTCAGATCACCATTGTACCCGAAGCAGAAGAAATAATTGCCGGCAAAACCGCAACCTTCACCATCACCATTCGCAACCGCACCGACAAAACGGTCAACATTCCCTATGAGACCGGCCAGCAATGGGATTTAGCCGCATACCACGAGCGCACCCAGATTTTCAGATGGTCGCAAGGCATGACCTGGGCGGATGCGCCGCATGCAATTCCGCTGAAAACCGGTGAAACACGCTCTGAAACCCTGACCTGGGACACAATCGACCGCAACGGTCTGCCTTTGCCACAGGGTGTTTACAACGTTCAGGGCATGGTGATGACTCGACCGCGATATCTGGTCTCGAATGACTGTAGAATAAGGTTACTGCCTGCTGAAATCAAAAAGGGCGAAATCATCGAAGCAAAACTGAACCAGGTCTTCGAGATCGAAGTACCGCGTTATTCTGGCAACCAGGAACTGGCATGGCAGATTGATTATGTATATAACGATAATCGCATTTCGGTTCACCGGATCGAAAAAATGGACAACAAGATGATCATCTACTTTCATCCCAAGCGGGTTGGGCACGTCACTTTCCATCTTTTCGCCCATCACGACACCCAGAACGCTTCAGTCTCACTGGAACGTCGCACCTTCAGAGTCGAAGTCAAGTAAACACAGGTCGGAGGATATTATGAACAATATTCAGGGCAGTAAACCAACCGTAGAAAGCCTGATGCTGCAAAAAGGCCTGGTTACAGATGATCAGCTCGATAAAGCCAGAATCATTCAGGCCCAGACGCTCGAGCGCCTCGAAAACATCATTGTCAGACTGGGTTTTCTTTCTGAAAAGCAGATTCTCGACCTCTGGGCTGAATTTCTCGGCATTTCAGTCGTAGATCTCACAAATATCAAGGTCGACGCGAAAATTCTGTCGCTGATTCCTGAGTATCAGGCAAAGCAATATAAGATGATTCCCTACAAACGCGAAGGGAACAAGCTGACCGTCGTCATGGCCGACCCATTCGATATCATGGCGACCGACATGATTGCCTTTCTGACCCAGTGCAAACTCGAGGTGCTCATCGCGCCAAAGAATCAGATAGAGCTTGCCATTCGACAGCTCTACAGCTGGGAAGGCTTTTCTGTCGGCGGCGAGGAAACCAAAACGGATCTTGGTGAGCAGCCTGATTCCGGGCTTGAAATCGTCAGAAAAACTTCGGAACAGAGCGCCGTCGTTCAGTTTCTCAACGCCATTTTCAAGCAGGCGATTCTCAAACGCGCCAGCGATATTCACGTTGAGCCGCGCGAAGAGATTCTGCTGGTTCGTTTCAGAGTCGATGGCATGCTGCACGATGCGATGACCGGGCCGAAAAGCCTGCTGGCGCCGCTGATAAGCCGAATAAAAATTCTCTCGCATATGGATATTGCCGAGCGCCGCCTGCCCCAGGATGGCCGCATGAAGGTCAAGATGCAGGACAAAGAGATCGACTTCCGCGTCAGCACCGTACCGAGCCTGCTCGGTGAAAAAGCGGTTCTGCGCATACTGCAGCGCGAATCAAAATTCGACCTCGACAATATCGGTTTTTTCCAGGACGACCTGGCACGCCTGAAATCAGCGCTCGATGAACCTTATGGCCTGATTCTGGTCACCGGCCCGACCGGCGCCGGCAAAACCACGACTCTGTTCGGTATGCTCAAATACTTCAACAGCACCGAAATCAATATCTTCACTATTGAAAACCCCATCGAATACCGCATATCAGGCATCACTCAAGTCCAGATCAACGATAAAATCGGTCTCGACTTTGCCAGCGGTCTGCGTACCGCCCTGCGCCAGGACCCCGACATCATCCTCGTCGGCGAAATCCGCGATCTTGAAACAGCCGAGATTGCTTTCAGAGCATCGCTGACCGGCCACAAAGTGCTGTCGACGCTGCATACCAACAATGCGCCCGCCAGTATCAACCGACTCATCAACATGGGCGTGCCTGCCTATCTGGTCACTGCGGCCGTCAGAGTCGTCATCGCCCAGAAACTGCTGCATCGCAACTGCCCCCATTGCAAAGCCGAGTATAAACCCTCACAGACCATCATTCAGCGCCTGAACCTCAGCCCGGGAAAACTGATCGGCGCGAAATTCTTCAAAGGCGCCGGCTGTCGCGAATGCAACCAGACCGGCACCCTGGGCCGGCTTGGTGTTTATGAAACCATGATTATTTCAGCCTCCATGAAAGACGTCATCATGGAAGGCGGCACTGAAATGGCCATCAAACGCGTTGCCCGCCTGGAAGGCATGCGAACTCTGCGCGAAAGCGCCATGGATATGGCAATACGCGGAGAATCGACTCTTGAAGAAGTAATCTACGTAACCCCTTCCGACGACGAAGAAAAACGCATGCCGCTTGCCGGGCTGGCCGGTGGCATATCGGGCAGCTACATCCTTCCTGTACAGATGCAACCTATGTCTGCAGCCATGCAGCCCGATGGGCTCGCCCAGGCGCAGATTCAGCAACCCCAGCCACAGCAGAGACGCGCCACCATCGACCTCAATGACCCGGTCACCAAAACGATCATCAACAGTCTGCAGAAAGACTACCTGTTTTTCAGCGATGAAATGCTTGCCGAACGTCTGCACCTGCCAGTAATTCAGATCAAGGAACTGATGCAGATGCAGCACCTCGAACGCGACAAGGACGGTTTTGCCCGTTACTTTGGGAACCAGCTCGAAGAACTGGGCGAAAAGGAAATCGTCGACATCATCAGCATGATCAACGATAAACAGGGTGAAATTCCGGCCTTCATTCTTGCCGAGTCTGCAATTGCTCCGATCTGGGCTGCCCAGGCTGTTAAAACAGCCCTTGAACGCCTGAAATCCAAACTGCATAAACCTGAAGACCTGCCCGAAATGTTCAACGAACATTTTATTTCGAGTGCCGGCCTGGAACAGGTGTTTCTCTGGGCCGAACGCAGCCGTTTCAAACTAATCGATATCGCCCTCCCCGGCAAATTTAAACCCTGGCAATTCGGCGAAACGGAACACTGGCTCGAAGACAAAAACCTTGTAGTCTGCGCCCGCGAAGCACTTGAATGGCTGATGAGCGAAAAGCTGGGCTGCAGCCGCGGCGATCTGCCGGTAATGCTCAACCGTCAGATATGCAAGGAAAACGGCCTCGGCGCCCTTCTGGAAAAATTCGATGACTCGTGCTTCCGCATGGTTAATCAGGTTTTTCCAGATGTTTTCAAACCATGGCAGTTTGTTGAAGAAGAACAGCTGATCTGGTTCCAGGATGACCGCATGGAAATAGCCGGGCAGGCAACCCGCTGGCTTATCGAGGAACGCCTCGGAATTCCCGCCGAAGATATACCTAAACGTATCTCGATCAGAGAATTTCATATGAATGGCCTCTCGAAGCTTCTCGATCTCTTTAACCAGAACCTGTCTCAGGTGATTGAAAATGCCTACCCCGGCAAATTCAGACCCTGGCAGTTCAATGAACAGGCCGAAATATGGAAATCGTCTGAAGCCCTCGAAACGGCACAGGAAGCCACCGAATGGCTGATAAACGATCGCCTGCACCTGTCACACGACAAGGCGTCGCAGCACCTGACCCGTCGCCACTTTCTCAACAACGGCCTTGGCTTCATGCTTGGCGCGCTGTTCAATCATTCTCACTTCCTGGCTCTCGAAAACGTCATACCCGAACTGAAGAGCGATGAAGTCTTCCAGAAAGCTCTGTTTACCTATTCTCAGGAAATTCGTGAAATCAATGCCAAATGGGATTCTCTTGCCGAAAAAATCGCCATGAATCATTTTGGCAAAGCCAGGTTCAAGGTAACGCTGCCGAATTTGAAAATCGCCCCCATCGTTCCTGAAAATGAACGCATCTATATCAATGCCGCCAATCAGATAGAATACGTACCCCAGATTGTCATACCCAGACTCAATGCTTATGCTGATTTCAGCGATTTTTCAAACTGGGTGCCATATTGCGACCGGCTTACTTACTGGATACTTGGTGACGACCGCAGCACCGGCTACGTTGAGCCAACCCATCCCAAGGTTAAGCTCGTATTCGTCGACACACTGATCGCCGGTTTGCGCTCCAAAGGGCTTCTGGATATCGTCGAAAAGACACAGATGCTGGTCAATGCTCACAACCGTATGCTCGATCATCGGGCGCCATCTTCGATCAGCCAATGATTGTCGCATCGATCTCCAGACCCGGCTCGATCAGAGAAACGAATCAGGACTGCATCCTGCATGATCCGGCTCTAAGGCTGTTGATCGTAGCCGATGGCAACGGCCAGGAAGGTCTGCAGGCAGCGATATTTACCGCCAACGCGATCCGTAACCGGATTGGAGAAATTGCGGCAGTTACCGCGGCTGCCGAGAACGAGCATCGTCTTGGCGAGGCGATTTCCATGGCCAGAAAGAGCAGTCCGGCCAACTCAACAAACGTTTCTGTCGCTGCTGCGTGGGTTAATCGAGGAATTATCGCTGCCGCGGCGGAAGGTCGCTGTGCTCTGGCGGTTTCCAGCGCGCCAGAGGAAATACGCAGGAATCTTATTCTTTCTGAACCCGTAAATGCCGGCCGACAATATTTTATCTGCTCAGAAGGCTTTGCAACAGCTATTACAGCCGGGAAGCTCCAGCTCTTCACGGAAAACATGGAACCTGCAGCGGCAACGCTGCAGGAGAACCTCGAAACTTTTGCCGGACGTCTGGCCGAAATTTATGACGGAGATGACCGCAGCGCCATCCTTTTCATGCTTGAAAAGTCCGATCTCACTGCCGGCGAGCCGCGGGAGCTCGAACTCTTCTCACATTATGACCGCCAGTTCAGCATACCGGTCTGGGCACCAATAGCTGCAATCGCCGGCGCATTCGTATCAGGGCTCTACACTCTTTTCCGTCTGCGAAAATACCTGCCGCAGCTTGTCAGATTGATCGGCAGAAAATAACCGGCCCCAGAACCGAGATTAACCGCCAAAATGGTCGTGATAGTCTTCTATCGCCGCACAGACGATTTTTTCTGCATGTTCGCGGCCATATGGCCGGTCGATGTTCACATCGATCTCATGACCCGGAATTATCTTGTAAGTGCTGAAGTAATGT
>CAZPCO010000270.1:0-5266 GCA_964585025.1 uncultured bacterium
AAGCTGCAGATGTGCCTGAGATTGCCCAGGAACCGGCAAGACCAGTCGTTTCGCCGATTACCACAAGTATCAAGTCCGGTCTCGGGCGCAAGAAACCTGGTGCTGAAACAGTTCCAGTCGAAAGTGTAGACGAAGAACAGTTTGTCGGGCAAATATCGGACGAGTCACAGTTGTCTGAGCAGGCAAATCCTGATTCTCCAGACTATCTGCACGATCCGGCAGCATCTCAAGCCGGGTCTTACAATCCTTCTGAATCCGGTATAACTGACACTGAGGCGTTGCCTGCGGGAATTGATTATCAGAACGATATCGATCCGGGGGTAACAGAACAGCAAGATTTCGAAGAAGGTCTGGCTGAAGGTGAAAGCTCAAGAGCTTCACGTCTTGAAGATGAAGATTACGATATTCCCGATCGGGTCGCAGAATCAGGCACGGCTGCAGAAGCTGCCTCCAGTGAACTGTTCGGTGATCTTTTCGGCAATGGTGAATCGTCAGGAGGCGAAACCTCTGCGCCGGCAGCGGAGCAGGAAATTTCTGACGCCCAGGAAAACTTTGAGTTCCGGCTTGATGACTCGGTTCCAGAAGGAACAACTGATTTGCCGGGTTTTGTCGATGGATTTGTTCCGGCAGACGGTGATGCCGGAATGTCATCAGTAGATGAAGAACCTGAGCCAATCTCCGGGGCAGCCGATAATAAGTCAGAAGAACAGTTGCCGGCAGCCGCAAAACTTGATTACGATGAATACGAATCGGCGACTCTGGCAGGAATAATCAGTCTGACAGAAGCAGAGAATTCAGAGCGGCAGACTGTGCAGGCTGATGAAAAGATGGATTACCACGAGTATGAAGGTATTTCCGATTCCGCGGCTCCGGCTGTTGAGCCCGACGAGCAGAAAATAACAGGTTTCGAAGACCGGTCACTTCCTTCACAGCAGCCTGAGGCCAAGGTATTTGATCTTGATTCGGTAACTGAAGATGAGGCCGAAGCACTTACTACGCATGCCGATGCTATGGCAGCCACTGCTGAGGCTCTGGCTGCGTCTGAACATGCGCCAGTATACAATGTCGAGGACACGATCAGAGAAACCCGCACCGCGCTGTTTTCCGAACTGGATGCAATGTCACCGCCCGATGAAATCAGCGACGCCTGGCGCACCACTTTGCGTAAACCCGTCGACTCTGCCGTTACTTTTCCCGAACTGCAATGACTGACAATATCGGAGTATATGGTATCTTTACATCGGTTACCGTCAGATAGTAGAATCAGCAGCAACGAATTTACGCAGGATATTGATGAAATGGGAAGGCGCAGAATCGCCAGGATGGTTGCATCAGGTGAGTATCAGATGACAAAACATGCCTACGACCAGATGATTGCCCGTGATATCTTCATCAAGCAGGTTGAAGATGCGGTGGTGAACGGTCGGGTGGCCAGGCGCTGGCCAGAGCGCGACGGTGAAAAGCTGGCAATTATCGGTGAACGCTTCAATGGTGATTTTATCAAAGTTGTAGTCAAAGACAGTGAGATTCCGAAAGTGATAACCGTCTGTTACCCTTATGAAGAACTTGATTAAAAAATGCCTGCTGCTGGCTGCAGTAATGTTGAGTCTCCTGCCATCGGTGTTGCAGGCCATAACTCTCAGCGAAATTGAAACCAGACTGATGAACGATATTTCCCGCTACATAGACGTTAAGCCGGAAGGGCAGGCGCTGAGCTTTTTTGAACATGCGATCAGAAGCAAAAGTGTCGCATTGAAAGGGCTGGCATCGATTATTATGGCCAGACATTACGGTCGGCGCTTTCAGGCGCAGTTTCTGCGCAATTTTACTCTCAACCCGGAACTGGACGAATACCCTCAGGAAAAGATTGTTCTGGTTAAACTCGAGAATGTCGAAAAATTGCTGGCCGCATTCAGGCCGTCTCTTGAAAAGCTCAACGACGAGAGGGTGCGTCGGCTGTTTCTTTTCTTTCATTTCAGACACAAGAATGTCTGGTTGCTTGGCCAGGCCGGTGAAGAGCTATCGCTGGCTGCTTTCTACCGGATCAGCGTTTTCAATGAGTTATTGGGAGCGACTGTCGATCCGATAAAGCTTGCGGCTCAGGCTGACCGCAGGTAATATTTTTTCTGCAATCCGGGGATTGCCGGTTGCGTTAATAAAATTGTGCGAATCAATCTCAACATTCGAGGGGAACATATGCAAAACCGTTTATTGCTGCTGTTTGTCTTTCTTTTTCTCACGGCATCGTTGTTGCAGGCGCAGATTCCGGCCATGACTCTGAAAAGGGCCGCCGAAAAGCCGATTGTTCTTTCCGGTCTCGATGCCAGAGTCAGAATTTTCGGGCATCTTGCTGAAACCACGATGACCATGAAGTTTTATAACCCTAATTCGCGTGTTCTCGAGGGTGAACTCGAATTTCCCTTACCAGAGGGTGCCGTAGTTTCGGGTTATGCGCTCGACATCAATGGTGATCTCGTCGAAGGCGTTGCTGTCGAAAAGGAAAAAGCCCGCGTCGTTCTTGAAACCGAGATTCGTCGTGGTGTCGACCCGGGCCTGGTTGAGAAGGTCAAGGGTAATAACTTCAAAACGCGCGTATACCCGTTGAGCGCCAATTCTACCCGCACCGTTCAGGTTGTTTATATAACCGAACTGGCGGTTGATGATGGCGAAGCAAAATATCGCATTCCTCTGCATCTGACCGATAAAACCGAGAATTTCAATCTGCGCGTGGAAGTGCTCAGCGCTGATCAGCAGCCAAAGATTGTCGTTGCCGGTGCTCAGCCATCAGAATTCACCCGCATGCAATCCGGCTGGTTCAGCGAAATGGCAATGCAACGCCAGAAAATTGATTCGGAAATCGAAGTCACGATTCCGGTGCCTGAACCAGGTGCAGTATTTGTCGAAGAAGCTGGCGATGGCAACTTCTATTTCAGCATCCAGGGTCTGGCTGCCGACCCCGAAAAGAATCGGGCATTCAAGCCTGCCACACGTATCGCAGTGCTTTTCGATGCGACAGGTTCAGCTGCCAAACGCGATCTGACCCTCGAAAAGAAATTTATTACCGCATTGTTCGCTTCTGAGCGGGTTGCCGATTCGGTCGAAGTCGAATTCGTTGAATTCCGCAACCGGCCTGGAAAGGCGCGCGAACTGAAGATCGTGCGTGGCAGCTCTGAAGAACTGACACGTCTGATCGACGCGGTCAAGTTTGATGGTGGTACAAACTTCAGCGGTATCAACGGCAATCTTACCAGGCCGGACTGCTATCTGTTGCTTTCTGACGGCATTTCGACTTTTGGAAAAAGTGTTATGCCAGAATTCGACGCCCCGGTCTATGCAGTTTCATCGGCCGATGGCGCTGATTATGGCCTGCTGCAGCAGGTTTGCCGTCGCAGCGGCGGCGAACTGCTCAATTTGAAGAGCCTTGATATTGAACGGGCCGTGAAAATGATTGGCGCCGACTTTTTTGGCATTACCGGAATCGTTGTCAGCAAAGGAATCGAAGAAGTTTACCCTCGTGGCCGGCAGCGGGTGAACCCGCGTTATATGCTGGCCGGTCTGCTGGCTGGTGACGATGGTGAAGTTACTCTGAGCTTCGGCAGTGGGGCCGGAGCTTTGGAACGCAAATATCAGATCAATCGCAAGAATGCGGTTAAAGGTGATTTCCTGCGCAAATTCTGGGCCGGCCGCAAGGTCGATGAACTGCTTGCCGAAAAAGAGAAAAACCGTCTCGACATAGTCACTCTCAGCAAAAAGCATGGCGTGGTCAATGAATTTACTTCATTGCTGGTTCTTGAGCGTATCGATCAATATATCGAACATCGCATCGTGCCGCCGGCTTCAAAGCGTGAATGGCGTGAACAGTATTTCGCAGCTGTCGAAAAGGCCGAATCAGAAGTGGCCCGAACCCGTGAAGAGAAGTTAAACAGCATTATCCCACAGTGGGAACAAAGGCTGAGCTGGTATGAAACCGACTTTTCGAAAGCTCAGGCGCCTTCAGGCAAAGACAAGAAATCAGAAGGGGGCAGCTGGTATGGCGCTCTGACTGGTTCAGGCGGGGCTTCTCGTGAAGAAGTCGGGCAGGCGGCACGAGGCATGAATTCAGTTGAAACTGATTCGATGATGCCACAGGAGGCCGCCCCGTCCATGGCTGCAGATGAAGCTATGGACATGCGTGAGGAAAGCAAGGCATTGTCGGTTAGTGCACCTCCAGCACCTTCCAGTTCTGCCATGCCAAGTGCCAAAGCCGATTCATCGTCAGCCACTGAGGGGTCGCGATCAGTGAATCCTGGTGTTGCCGTCAAGGCGTGGCAGCCCGATGCCCGTTATGCCAGGCAGATCAAAGAAGCTCTCGACCCCTATGTCGAGTATCTGAAACAGAAGGTCGAATATGGCAATTCGCCTTCGTTTTTTCTCGATTGTGCTGACGTCTTCATTGCCCTGAAAAAGCAGGAAATCGCGATTCAGGTTCTCTCGAATATTGCGGAAATGGAACTGGAAAATCCAGCTCTGATGCGTATTCTGGCGCACCGTCTCTCGCAGATTGACGAACTGGCAACCAGCGCTGCAATTTTCGAGGAAGTTCTCGAACTGCGCAAAGAAGAGCCGCAGTCTTACCGTGACCTCGCTCTGGTTCTCGGTCGAATGGGCGAATATCGTCGCGCCGTCGAACTGCTCTATGAAATTGTGTTGAAACCCTGGGATGGCAGATTCCCTGAAATTGAAGTGATTGCTATTGAAGAGCTGAACAGTCTGGTCGTTAAGGCTAAAAAAGCCGGCATCAGTGACTTCAAGATCGATTCCCGACTGCTCAAGCCGGTCGATGTCGATCTGCGCATCGTCATGACCTGGGATGCCGACCAGACCGACATGGATCTCTGGGTTGTAGAACCTTCTGGTGAAAAGGCATACTACGGCTATCCGCGCACTTCGACAGGCGGTCTGGTATCTCGCGATTTTACCCAGGGCTACGGACCTGAAGAATACATGGTGCGCAAGGCCCGCACCGGCATGTATGAGATTCAGACCAACTTTTTCGGCAGCAGTTCGCAGAAAGTGGCTGGCGCTGTTACTCTGCAGGTCGACATATTTACGAACTTCGGTCGTGAAAATGAAAAACGCCGCTCAGTGACCCTGCGCCTCACCGATGCAAAAGAAACTTTCAAGGTTGCCGACATCGAGTTCTGATAAATTTCTGATCAATATCGAACAGCGGGCTGCTTCGCAAGGGGCAGCCCGTTTTTTTTGCGGGTGAAGGCTATGTTATTGA
>CAZPCO010000271.1:0-1762 GCA_964585025.1 uncultured bacterium
GGCCGACCGAGCTGACTATAGTGGGATTCAAGCTGAAAAACTTTTCAGGACTGGCGCTGCGTCAGTTTGAGCAGCGGTGGGCAAAGCTTCCGGAAGTTCAGGTCGTTGGCCTGCAGCAGGTAAAAACTACGCTGGTCAGTCTTGTCGAAACTGCTCAGACGATGATTGCTTCGGTTGCGATCATTGCAATTATCGTCGCGGTAATCGGGGTCATCAATTCGATTCTCATGAGCGTATTTGAACGCACTGGTGAGATTGGCATCATGAAAGCGATCGGGGCAACTCGTAGCGATATTTTCCAGATCATCTGGCTTGAAACCATGACAATCTGTGTCAGTGGGGGCATAGTCGGTCTGCTGCTGGCCATTTCTGGAACCAGTCTTGTCGAAAAAGCTCTGCAGACTCTGATCGATTTTGGTACCAGGGGTTCGCTGGTGGCGATTACCCCGGAAGTTATGCTGGCTGCGTTGCTTGGCTCAGCGGTAATCGGTTGTTTTGCCGGGATTTATCCGGCCTGGCGGGCTGCTTCGATGCGGCCGGTCGAAGCGATACGTGAAGGAGAATGAAAGATATGAAACAGATCGATGACAATCTGGTAATCAGGGCTGCCGGCCTTAAAAAGCACTATCGTCGGGGAATTGAAACGATCAAGGCCCTTGACGGAGTGAATCTCGAAATTCGCGCCGGTGAAATGGTATCGATTCTCGGGCCTTCGGGTTCTGGAAAAACCACTCTGATCAATCTGCTTTCCTGCCTCGATGCGCCGGATGACGGGGTGCTGGAAGTTGCAGGCCGCCCGGTTGCAGGTCTTGCAGAAGAAGACCTGGTAGGTATCAGACAGGGTGTTCTCGGTTTCATCTTTCAGAAGTTTCATCTGCTGCCGACCCTGACGGTTGCCGAAAACGTTGAATTACCGCTGATGTTTCTGCATCGACCGGTCGATCGCGAGAAAACGCTTGCGGTTCTGCGGCTGGTCGATCTGGAAAACCGCGCCGGGCATCTTCCCCGCGAGTTGTCAGGAGGGCAGATGCAGCGGGTAGCGATTGCGCGGGCTTTGATAACCGATACGCGCGTTCTTATCGCTGATGAACCGACCGGCAATCTCGATAAAGCCAATGGGGAAGCGGTCTTTGCGCTTTTCCGTCGGCTGGTGCGGGATAAGAATCTGGCGATAATAGTCACTACCCACAATCAGGTGCTGGGTTCGCTGGCCGACAGAGTCATTACGCTTGAAGATGGTCGGATTATCGAAGAAAAAGTCAACAATATCGTTAACAACTGAACATCTTGTGCCGATGGTACCCTTCAGCGTTTTTGAGGAGTACCAATATGCAGATGCAGCGCAGCAATCGAGGGTTCCTTGGTTTTGTCGTCTTTTTTCTCATCATTTTCGGCCTGGTGGGTATTTATTTCGGTTATCAATGGTATAACCAGAGAAACTACATTGTTCTCTACGATGGCGAAATGACCAGGCGTATCGATACGCCACCGTTCGCCGACCGGCAGACCAGTTCTGATCGTGAATTGATAGGTGAATGCGTGTTGTCGATCGGTACCAGCCTTGATCAGACAAGGGATTTCTATAAAACCATGTCTGATCGCTATGGCTACCTGTTTGTTCTTACCGAAAGCGGCATGACCATGGAAATTCGCAAGAACTATGTGGTGGTCGGCAAGTTTAACGGAGGGCAATTGACTCTGAACTGGAATCCCGTATTGACCGAGAAGCTCAAGAAAAAGGCCCAGACTCTTTTTGCCGATG
>CAZPCO010000271.1:1772-5251 GCA_964585025.1 uncultured bacterium
AGGAAGCTGCCGCAAAGGCTGAAGACTGATTCAGCCGCCGGCTGAAGTATAAGCCCTGATAGTGCGTCGCCAGAGCCATGTTGAGGTGATGACAGCTGTCAGGGCTATTATTATGCCTGCGAAAACTGTTTTGGCCGCAACTGTGCCGAGCAGTGCCGCCGCCGGCACCGAAGAAAGATAAGCAACCGGCAGAAAGGTGAAGAAAAGAAATCGCAGGCGTGCCGGATAAATTTCTGCCGGGTAGCGGCTGAGGGCAAACATCGACCAGAGAATCTGAGCTGCGTCATCCAGCCGTTCAAGCAGCAACGCCAGGCTCATCAATGTGAGAAACATGCTGTAAACGATCAGCAGGGCTGCCGACATTGCCAGGCAGAAAAGGGCGGTATTCAGAAGCGATAGATGGATGGTTCCATTCCACATCAGCCAGGCAAGCAGTGCGATTGCGGTGGCAAGGCTGCCGAGTTCTTCAAATGATATGCGGCGGAATGACAGGATAAGCTGAGTGCTTACCGGTTTGGTCAGCATCAGATCGAGATGGCCAGAGTTAACCATTTCTCCCATTGACACAAGGTTCGGGTAAAGAAATATGAAATGCAGCGCGAAGACAGTCATGAAGACGCCGTAGAGTACCAGCATGTGCTGTGAAGACCATCCGGCAATGCTTTGGGCGGCAGTAAAGAAGACAACATACTGCAGAAATCCGAACAGGAAATCGAAAAAATTGGCAAGGATGGAAAAGGCGAAGCTGCCGCGATATTCGAGAGCCTGCATTATAGAGGCTTTCCAGAGGTGCAATATTATTCCTGCCTGTCGCATGCTAACCTCCGTAGGCCGAATAAACCTTCAGGCCGCGTTTCCAGATATGCCTGGCAAGCAGGGCAAAAACCAGTGACCAGAAGCCGGCGACGCAAAAACCGTCGAGAATCTGCCATGCAGTCAGGCGACCGGTAAGAATCTCGATTGGAAAGCTCAACATGTAGCGGTAAGGCAGCATTTCGGCAATTTTTCTGATGGCATCAGGAAAAGTGGCGACCGGAACGATCATGCCGCCGAGCAGTGCCCAGATCCCGCCATTGAGAATCAGATTCAGGGTTGTGACATCCTCGAGCCAGAAGCCGGTCAGGGCGATCGAGCCTGAAACGAGCAGTCTGACCATTCCGCCCATAATTACCGCCAGCAGGGCTCCGCCCAGAAGCTGCGGGCTCAGGTGCCCAAGCAACAGTCGTTCTCTGACCATAAACCCCATAATCAGCGTAAAAGGCAGGAGATAGATCAGTTGAATCAGATTGTTGGCGACACTTTCGAGTAGATAACCGGCCAGGGGCGGATAGGGTTTGAGCAGCTCACGGCTCAACGAGCCATCGCGCACCGACAGCGGGAATCTGAAAATCAGCCGGCTGTCGGTAAGGTTGAGAATGACCGGAACCATCAGGTAATAAAGCAGGTAATCCGAGTCCGAATAAGGATTCCCGGGTGTTTTCTCGATCGACAGCCAGGCGGAAGCCAGAACCATTGGCAGCAGGGTCAGTCTGATTGCCTGCACCAGCATCAGGCCGCGATAGGTGAAGATGATTCTGAAATGGGCCATCAGCGTGGCCAGATTTGCTGTCATAATCTATGGTTGGCCTGTCTGCGAATGGATGAAGTTCATGGCCGGGCGGTGGCCTCTGTCTGATTCATACCGACAGCTTCTTCAGCTGAAAAAAGTCTGCCGATTATTTCTTCGAGCGGTGCGTCTTCGATGCTGAGGTCAGCGATCTGCCCAGTCGAGTAAAGGCAGGCGGCGAGTTCGCCCACCAGTTCGCGCACAACCAGAAGGCGGTAGAGCTGTCCTTCGCGGTGAATCAAACGACACCCATCACGCATCTGGCACGGAAACTCGCCATTGTTGATAACGACGGTCATTATTTTTTCAGGTTGCATGCGGTCGGTGAGTTCGCGCAGGCGGCCATCGAAGATCTTGCGGCCGTGGTTGATGACGATTACACGCTGGGCAAGGGCCGCTACGTCATCCATGTAGTGTGAAGTCAGCAGAATTGTTGGCTTGAAACGGCGATGGTAATCGAGAAGAAAATTTCGGATTTTTTTCTGCATTAGAATATCCAGACCGATTGTCGGCTCATCGAGAAAAAGAATGGCCGGTTGATGCAGCAGCGAAACCGCCAGTTCGCAGCGCATGCGCTGCCCCAGAGAAAGTTTGCGGGTCTGTGTCTGCAGGCAGTCTTTGATTTCGAGCATTTCGATCAGTTCGTCGATGCGGGCCCGGTATTCCTGGTCGGTGAGACCATAGATACGGCGATGAATCTCGAAGGTTTCGACCGGCGGCAGATCCCACCAGAGGTTCTGTTTCTGTCCCATGACCAGAGAGATACGGCGTAGAAAATCGTGGTCGCGGTTGAACGGGTCGAAGCCGAGCACCTCGATACTGCCGGCACTTGGCACCAGCAGGCCCGAAAGCATCTTGAGGGTCGTGGTTTTTCCCGCACCGTTGGGGCCGAGAAAGCCGATGATTTCGCCCCTGTTGATGCTCATATCGAGCTCACAGACCGCCTGAACGGTTTTGTACTCCGGATGGAAAAAGTTCCGCAGGCTGGCAGCCAGCCCTTCGCTTTTGAGTCTGACGCTGAAGCTGCGGCTGAGTTTGCGGGTAACAATGGCAATTTCATTCTCTGGCTGTATCATGCAGGCATATTACCTGTTCGGGGGCGTTTATACAAGCCTGCCTCTCGGGTTGATGGAACCTTCTGCAGGCGGGTTGCGGGGAAAGTTGATTTTGCTGCGCTTATGGAGTATTTAATAATGGTCCTATGTCGTACACTTCAACAGGAGAAAAAGAATGACCAAGGGTCCCATTTCATCTTTCATTGAAAAGCACTACCTTCATTTCAATTCAGCCGCACTGGTAGACGCCGCCAAGGGCTATGTCGCCCATCTCAATGAAGGCGGCAAGATGATGGTGACGCTGGCTGGCGCCATGAGCACCGCCGAACTCGGCAAATCCCTTGCCGAAATGATCCGCAATGACAAAATCGCCATTATTACCTGCACCGGTGCCAATCTTGAAGAAGACATCATGAATCTCGTTGCTCACAGTCATTACAAGCGGGTGCCGCATTATCGCGATCTGACTCCAAAAGACGAATGGGAACTGCTTGAAAAAGGCATGAACCGCGTTACTGACACCTGTATTCCCGAAGAAGAAGCATTCAGAAGACTGCAGAAGCACATCCACAAACTCTGGAAAGATGCAGACACCAAAGGTGAACGCTATTTTCCGCATGAATACATGTACAAAATGCTGCTTTCCGGAGTGCTGAAGCAGTATTATGAAATCGACCCGAAAGACAGCTGGATGCTGGCAGCTGCCGAAAAGAACCTGCCGATCGTCGTGCCCGGCTGGGAAGACTCGACGATGGGCAACATCTTCGCTTCTTATTGCATCAAAGGCGAGATCAAGCCTTCGACGATGAAATCGGGCA
>CAZPCO010000272.1:0-5250 GCA_964585025.1 uncultured bacterium
CAGCAATGTTTCATCAGCGCCACAAGCGGCCAGCAAAGCATCGGCATACCAGTTCATCAGGCAGACATAAAATTCTTCAAGCTGCGAGCCGGCCCAGCTATCGACAGCAGCATGCAGCTGCGCTTCGCTTTCTTTGACCAGTGCTGCAGGGTAGCCCTTTCTGGCTTCACCCAGAACTGGCTCGAAGCTCTTTTTCATTGCTGCGGCGGCCTGGTCGAGACGCTCCAGCAGGGAATCAGAGAATAGCAGAGCAAAAGCGGCAGGCAGGCCGTTATTCATTACCAGAGATCTGCAGAACGACTTTCTAGCAGTCTGCAGAGGCACAAAACCGGATCTTTGGGTATTGCCAGCCATTTTCAACGCCTGATCAAGAGACTGGGCGCCGGAAAACTCGGCCTGCAGGTGCCTGGAAAGAAGTTCGATCTGCACCAGGTAATCAGCGTGACTGTTTTTGATGCCTTCCTGAAAATCGATGGCATGAAAGTCAGCGGCAATCTCGAGAGACTGCCCGAACCTGCCCTCGGAAAGCGAGTAGCAGACAGATTCCGCGCCGGCTGCAAGAGCGAATTTTTCGGCAATGCAGGCACGGGCCTGCTGGTGTGATGGGATCGAGAAGCGAACGATTTCGGAACGGCTGAGGACGGTAGGCAGTACAGCACCGGTAGCACTGGCAATCAGAATGAACACGGCATGCGATGGAGCTTCTTCAAGAATCTTCAGCAGACTGTTCGCAGATGAAACATTCAGGCGCTCGGCGGGGTCGAGAATGAATACCTGCCATCGCCCCATTCCTGGCTTCAGAGAAGCCATTTCCTGCATCGACCTTACCTGGTCGATTCTGATTTCGTTGCCGTCAGGGGTTATCAGGCTGACATCGGGGTGACTGCCGGCGGCAATGCGCCTGCACGAATCACATTCTCCGCAGGAATCAGGACTGCCATCGGGCCCCGTTACCGGACCCTGGCATTGCAAAAGAGAAGCGAAGGCAAGAGCCGTGGCGCGTCTGCCGGTGGATTCGCGGCCGGAAAACAGGTAGGTCTGAGCAATTCTTCCATTGGCAAAAGAAGCGGTGAGATGCCTGACTGGTGCTTCCTGAAGAAAAATGCCGGAGAATTTTTTACTTTTTGACATTGCTTTTCCTGATGAAGGTGGCAATGCAGAGGAAAACCATAATCAGCAGGCAGACCGCAGAAGAAATCTGAATGCCGCGGTGGGGAATATCGGCAGCCAGAACCGCTACAAAGCCAAAACAGCATGAAACCATCCAGAGAAATTGCGTGGTGTCGCGCTGAGAAAAGCCGCGCTGCAGAAGGCGGTGGTGCAGATGTTCCTTGTCGGCCTGAAAGATCGGAACTTTTTTGAAATAGCGCCGAAGAATGGCGAAAACTACGTCGAGAACCGGCAAACCGAAGGCAATCAAAGGCACTATCAGCGGAAACAGAATCGAGCCTTTGGCAGCACCGGCAATTGACAGCGCCGAAGTCATGAATCCGAGGAAATATGCACCGGAGTCACCCATGAAAATGACTGCGGGAAAGACGTTAAATCTGAGAAAAGCCAGTAAAGAGCCCATAATCGCCGCCGACAGCACGAGAACATTGCTGATCAGTTCCGGATCCTGCATGTTGGGGGTTGCCAGTCTTACCGAGAGCAAAGTTGCCAGGGCGATAAAGACAATGCCGCCGGCAAGGCCGTCGACGCCGTCAACCAGGTTGACAGTATTGGTCAGCCCGATGACCCAGAGAAGCGTCAAAGGGTAGGTCAACAGACCAAGAGCCACGAGGCCTTTTCCCGAAATGAAATCAGTTACAAAACTGATTTTAACCCCGAAAAATAGAAGAATCAGACAGGCAAAAATCTGCCCGCCAAGCTTGACTCTGGGCTGCAGATCGATAAGGTCGTCGAGAAGGCCGATGAGAAAAATAAAGGTGCCGGCCAGCATTATTCCTAGAGTTTGTGTGCTTTCAGACAGAAATGGCAGAGCGCCGATCAGACCGCCGAGGTACAGAGCAACGCCCCCGACCCTTGGAATTGGCGATTTATGAATCTTTCGACCACCGGGGCGGTCGACCAGGCCAAGGTTCAGGGCGATGCGTCGGACGAGCGGAACCAGCAGCAAGCCTGCCGCCCATGCCAATATGAATGGAAATAGTATCTGTTTCAAGCTGGTGGATTATAGCAGAAACAGGTTTTGCGGGCAATCCCTGAAGGATCTACTGTTTTTACAGCCCGGCCGGCAGAATGAGACTGAGCAGCCAGACTCCGGCCAGCAGAGAGATAAGCGTCGATGGAATGCCGAAGCGGGCGAAGGGCCAGAACGACATCGGGCATTCATTGCGGGCCGTTTCGGCAACTATCATATTGGCAACCGAACCAAAAATGGTGAGATTCCCGGCAATGGTGCTGACGAAGGCAAGCAGACACCAGAAAAGATCGGGACTGCTCATCGACGGAATGCTTTGTGAAGCCAGCAGCACGAAAGGAACATTTGAAAGCAGATTGGAACCAACCAGGGTAACGCCTGAGAATATCCATACCTGTGAGGACATATCGCCAGAGATCAGTCTCAGCGACCATTCGGTAACCGCCTGTGCAAGACCGCTTGTCTGTAACCCGCCGATAACCACGAACAGGGCGGCAAAAAACATCAACAGCGACCATTCCATTTTTTCGAACAGTTCAGATGGGTCTTTGCGATGAACGGTGATAACGATAACCGCTCCAGCGAGAGCCGAAAACGACATCGAGAACCCGGCAACGAATCCGGCGCAGGCAACAAAGAGGCCGGTGAGCCCAACTCTGAGGCGACGGGTTTTCTGCAGCTGCTCAGGTCGGCTTTCTCTGGGAAAGGCACCATCGGGCCCCTCGATCAGATCATTTTCGTTGACCAGTTCATGGCGATAATAAAGCCAGGCAAGCAGAATATTTACCAGCATGGCTACGACAAAAGGCGCAGTCATCAACAAAGTGAATCTCAGAAACCCAAGTTTTGAAAGGTTACCGATAATCATGTTCTGCGGATTTCCGGTCAGGGTAAGGGTTGAACCGATATTGCTGCTGGTCGCCAGCATCATCAGGTAAGGAAAAGGCCTCAGCCGCTTCCGCCGGCAGATTTCAAGAACCAGAGGCGTCATGACGACACAGACCGGGTCATTCACCAGAATCGCCGACGCCAGCGCGGCAGAAAATCCGATTATGACAAGCAGTCCGAATGGAGACGACAAACGTTCTGCCAGACGGGAAAATCTTGCAAACAAACCAGCGGCACGCAGATGTTCGGCGATGATCATCATGCCGAGCAGCAGACAGATGGTATCCCAGTTTACCAGCCTGTATGCCTCTTCCGGGGTGACAACTCCAAAGACAACCATAAGTACAGCGCCGGCAAGAGCAGCCGAAGGCCGGCCAATTGGCAGCATGTTCAGGCGGCGGAAGGAAATCAGAATGAAAGTTGCGATAAAAATAAGGCCGGCAGCCAGGGGGTGGCGAAAGGCCACGGCCGCAGTCTGGGAAATATCTTGCATCAGCATGCTCCAGTTCAAATAGGAAGGCAGTATAATTCGAGCGGCGACAAATTTCAATCAGACTTGCCTGACCGGATTCATTGAGAGGCTTCTGGCATTGGAAGTAGTAGCCCGCAGTCAGAGAATATGATATAAAGATAAAAATCCCGTACAAAAGGAATGAACCATGAGCAAAGGCGTTGTCTGGGACCTCAGCAGTTATTTCAAAAAATTCAACAGCAGCGAAATGAAGAATTTCAAGGCCGAACTGAAAAAGGGCATTGCCGATCTACAAAAAACTGCCGGCAGCATGAAGACGCTCGACGCTGCCAACCAGGCGAAATGGGAAAAGATCTTTCTGGAATTTGAACAGCTGATGTGTCGCCTCTCACATTTTTCGTCATATGTCGGCTGTCTCAATGCCGCCGACGCAGCCAACGAAGACTATAACCGGGAATCAGCCGAAATCGATTCCATCAGTGCCGAATTCAGCAAAATCGTCATCTATCTGAAGATGGGTTTAAAGAAGGCGGCCAAAAAGGATTTCGACGCCTTCGCTGCCCGCAAAAAACTTGCAGATATCAAATTTCACCTGAATGAAATGCGCACCGAAGCCCAGAAAACAATGAGCACCGAACTTGAAGCTCTGGCAGCTGATCTCAGCGTCGACGGATTCAGTTCATGGGATCGTCTTTACAACACTCTCGCCGGCAAACTGACTTTCGATATGCACTGGCCCGACGGGCGAGTCGAAAAAACGCCAATGGCCCAGTGTCGGTCGATCATGCAGGATTCAGACCGCCAGGTTCGCAGGTCAGCATTCGAAAATGGCAACAAAGCATGGCAGAATGTCGAAGATATCTGTGCCGCCGCATTGAATGCGCTGGCCGGCACCCGCCTTCTTCTTAATGAAAAACGCGGCTATGATCATTTTCTTGATGTAGCGCTCGCCCAGTCGAGAATCTCGCGCAAAACCCTCGATGCGATGTTCCAAGCGGTAGAAGAATGCCGCCCCTTCATACAGAAGATCGGCAAAGCTAAAGCAAAGGCTCTCGGGCAGAAGAAGCTTGCCTGGTATGACTGCGAAGCGCCACTGGCAATTCCGCAACTCAACCGCTACACCTGGGATGAAGGCGTCAAAATCGTCGATAAGGCCTTTGGAAATGCCTATCCTGACCTGCAGGCATATTTCCGCGATGCGCTGAAGAAACGCTGGATCGAATCTGAACCTCGTTCCGGCAAACGCCCGGGAGCGTTCTGCACCGGATCACTGCTGACCGAAGAATCACGGGTCTTCATGAGCTTTGCCGGCAGCATGAATGATGTTACGACCCTTGCCCATGAAATCGGGCATGCTTTTCACAGCCATCAGCTTCGCGGTATGCGGCCATTCCTGCAGGAATATCCGATGACCCTCGCTGAATCAGCCTCGACTTTCGGCGAAATGATTCTTGCCGACGGCATTCTGCATGACCCGAAAGTCAGTGATGCCGGACGGCTCAATGTGTTGACCAGCATCATCAATGATGGAATCGCCTTTTTGATCGACATTCCGATTCGCTTCAACTTTGAAAAGTCATTTCACGAAGAGCGCATGCATGGTGAAGTCAGCGTTTCCAGACTCAAGGAACTCATGACCAGTGCAATGCAGAATCAGTTTGGTGAACTGCTTGAAAAAGATGGTGCCAACCCGATGTTCTGGGCATCCAAACTGCATTTCTACATCAGCGGTGTCACTTTCTACAAT
>CAZPCO010000273.1:0-5203 GCA_964585025.1 uncultured bacterium
TGAGCAGATACTCGGCCAGTCTCTATTGATAATGCCTTATAACAGAATTTCCGGGGCTATTGGCGCCGCCGTTGCTGCCAGAAGCCATATGGCTGGCCGGAGTTCGATGTTCAGAGGGTTCGACTGCACTCAGGATGCCTCGATCAGAACTTTTCAGTGTGGTCTCTGCAGCAATAACTGTGAGGTCAGCATTATTGAACAGGGCGGCGAGAAAATCTATTATGGCGACACTTGTGAGCGTTATACAAGCGGGGGAGGAAAAACTCCCGTAGAATGCCCGTTGCCAAATCTGGCGGCAGAGTTTATTGTCGCCGGTGAAAACTATTTCAGAGGGCACGAGCCAGGGCCGATAATCATTGGTATTCCGCGTGCATCAACCATGGTTGGTTACCTGCCGTTCTGGGCGACATTTTTTCTTGAGACAGGTTGTACTCCTATGCTCTCTGAGTGTACTGACGACAAAACCATGGCACTTGGACTCAAACATATGCCGGCCAGTGTTTGTCTGCCGGTAAAGCTCATGGCAGGGCATGTTGCTGCTCTCAATGAGATGAAGCCTGAATACATTTTTCTTCCCTCGATCATGCATCTTTCTGGCACCGATTCGGAGCATTCATTTGCCTGCCCTTACGCAATGGCACTTCCGTTCATGATCAACCTGCACTCATCGGTAAAGGTTCTGTCACCGGTCATCTCTTTGAATGACGAAAACAGCTTTGTCGAAGGAATGGCTGATTGTATGCGGGTTCTTTGCATTTCGGAAGCCAGACTCCGGGAAGCCTTCCGTAAGGCAAGGCTTGAGCAGGCGGCTTTTATTGAAAGAATGAAACAGAGGGCAGCAGAGCTTATTTCTGGCCTTTCATACCGGTATGTTTTTGGCGTAATTGGCAAGCCTTATAATCTGTTCGATCCATATCTGAATCTGGGTCTCTTCGAGCGACTGCGACGCCTTGGAGTGCTGGCAGTGCCTCTGCCAATGCTTTCATTAATCCCGGAAATTGAGGGTTGTCTCCTTCCCTGGGAATTCTCGGCAGAAATTTTCCGGGCAGCAAGGGCTTGCGTTTTCCATGATGGAATTTATCCTCTGCTGACTTCAAATTACGGCTGCGCGCTTGACTCGTTCACTTTCAGACAGCTGGAGCCCCATCTGGTGCAAAAACCGCATCTTATTGCAGAATTTGACGAGCATCGGGGTGAGGTTGGTCTGATAACCAGACTGGAAGCTTTTCTAGATCAGCTCGACGGCGCAAAGAAAGTTTCGACGCCTGTGCCCGCCCCGCCTGTCCGCATGAATCCGGTGGCACTGGTTCCAGAAACAGGTGCTCGAATCTGTATGCCTTACTGGAGCGATTATGTGTATGCCTATGCAGGTATCTGGCAACATCGTGGTTATGACGTAGAAATTCTTCCGGTTCCAGACAAGTCGGTCAGGCAGCTTGGCGAAAGATATTCACCCGGCAAGGAATGCAGCCCCTACACGATGGTAGTCGGTGACCTGATCAGGCTGCACCAGGATCGACCGTCGGAAAAGCTTGTATACCACTTTCCAGGAGTTACCTTTCCTTGTCTTCTCACCCAGTATGGCAACAGTATGCAGTTGTTGATCAGCAATCTTGGGATTGACCATATCAGGTTAAGTTCACTGAATGGCACCGAACTGGCGGGAGCTTTTGGATTTGCTGACATGCAGTTGCTTTATGAGAGTCTGCTGGCCATAGATGTTCTGGTAAAAGCCGCCTGTGAGATCAGACCATATGAAAAGATTCCTGGCATGACTTCTGATCTGCATCACCGCAACCTGATGTGCATCAGAGAGGGTGTGGCAAGAGGGAGCGTCATACAGGCTCTCGATACGTCTCTGAAGCTGCTGAGCACTGTTCCAGTTGACCGCAGCCGAAAAAAGCCATTGATAGGTATTGCCGGCGACCTTTATACCAAAGTTAACGAGGCGGCAAACAGCAATCTTTTCAGCTGGCTGGAAGAGCAGGGTTTTGAGGTCTGGCCTTCTCCCTCGCAGATCGATCTGCTTGATTACGGCATTGCGTCGAGCTTTCTTCAGAGTCTAAGCCGTTTCGAGCCGGCCGGTATTCTAACGAACGGGGCGATTGCCCTCAGGGCTCTTCTCGGGGCGTGGAAGATCAGATGGGCCACCGGGAACAGAATCGTTCATTTTGATGAGCCTGGTTACCGTGATATTGTAAGGCTTACAAGGCCATATATGAGTAATCTGCAGTATGAACTGCTGCTGACAAATATTGCCAAAATTGTCGATTTTGTTGAGCGAGGCGCTGATGGAGTCATTAATGCAACATGCTTCAATTGTATGGTCGGCAATGCCTCAACAGCAATAATCGAGAAGATTCGCCGCGACCATGAGAAGACTCCGATAATAACCGCCGTATTTGACGGAACCGAAAATCCTGGCCGGCAGCTTCAACTCGAGGCTTTTGCCTGTCAGGTCAGGGAGCATTTCGCCAATGACAGGTAAATTGCGTTTCGGGTTGTGTTGCCTTTTCCTTGCGCAGCCAATCAAATTCAGAACGACAACCGCCACCCATCTGTTGAAAAAGAGTAAGCCAGAAAGAATGCAGCGGTTGTCGGAACTGTGCCACGACAACGCCCTGGCTCTTATGGCGGCTTACAAGTTCTGCCATAAAGTTGGCATCGGTTGTTTTCGTATCAACAGCCAGATTCTGCCCCTGAAAACCCACCCTGAGGCTGGTTACCAGATCACTGATCTGCCTGGTGGCAGAGAGATTCAGAATGCTTTTGAAGAATGCGGTCGGTTTCTTCGCTGCAATGGTCTGCGGGCCTCGTTGCATCCCGATCAGTTCGTGGTTCTCAATTCACCGCGTTCTGAAGTGGTCGAAAGCTCGATCGCTGAAATCGAGTATCAGGCTGAAGTCGCAGGGTGGGTGGGGGCGGATGTGGTGAATATTCATGCCGGTGGTGGTTACGGTGACAAGACCGCATCTTTGCATCGTTTTGCAGAAAATTTTGGGCGCCTTTCCGATGCTGCCCGGCGTCTGATAACCCTTGAAAATGACGATCGGACGTTCACCCCTGCAGATCTTTTACCGGTCTGCAGTAAACTGCACATACCTCTGGTGTATGATGTGCACCACCATCGGGTGCTTTCTGATGCAATGAACATTTCTGCTGCAACGTCTGCAGCGCTGGAAACCTGGAACCGTGAACCACTTTTTCATCTTTCCAGCCCACTCGATGGCTGGCATGGTTCAGGTCAGCACAGGCATCATGATTACATCGATCCTGAAGATTTTCCTGCCGAATGGGCTGATCTGGCCATTACCGTTGAAGTTGAAGCCAAGGCGAAGGAGCTCGCGGTGCAAAAGCTGATGGCCGATCTGAAACTGCGGATCAGTAGGGTCTGAGAATTCCGAAGATGATCCAGGCAAGGGCAGTGTTGTAGATAACGGCCAGCGCGATTAGAAACATCAGACTCATGGCGTTGATGGCAATGCCATAAAACATGGCAGCTATCAGCAGATTACCAAGCAGAAGCAGCCAAAGATAATCGCGGGTGCGATGTGACAGCTTGAATGGCTTTTTAACGATTGGTTCGCAGCTGTGATCTTCGACACTGAGCGGCAACTCAAAAACAAGCGGCGTGTCAGCGACTTTCATCAGCCTTTCTGGCGTTTCTACGAATGCGATGCGACTTTCGAGATGCAGATTGCCGCTGCGTGCGAGGTCTACAAGTTCCTGCCAGGTGAAGGGCCCAAGAGTATCGCTGGTCATGCGGTTGTGAATTCTGAATCGCCGATCGACAAAAGGATTTTGTCTCTCACGGGAGTCATTTTCAAGATGCATCTAACTTAAGCCTGCAGGTTCTGTATTTCTGCAAGCAGCCCCGTCATCATGGTCGTGGCCGGGCCCTGAAGAAAAATGTCGGTAGTGCCGTTGGTGAAAGCCGAAGGTGCGATATTGATCTCGATAATGCGGGCGCCGTTTTCCCGGGCCAGATATGGAATCATGCAGGCGGGCATGACTTCTCCGGTGGTCCCGATAACAATGAAAACATCCGATTTTTCGGCCTCAGCGAAAGAGAGGGTGCGGGCTGGCTCTGGTATGCCTTCACCAAAGAAGATGAAATCTGGTTTAAGGCGGCCAATGCTGCAATTGGGACATTCGGGGGGCAGGCGGTCAAAAGAGATTTCGTTTACGGAAAAAGCCTCATGGCAGTCCAGGCAGACCAGGCGGTGGGCCGTGCCGTGGAATTCGTAGACGGTCTTGCTGCCGGCTTCCTGATGCAGGTTGTCGATGTTCTGGGTAATAACCGATTTGACGACGCCCTGTTCCTCGAGCTTTGCCAGCGCCTGGTGCGCTGCGTTCGGCCTGGCTTTGCCGAAAAAATCGTAGAAAATTTCCTTGATGAGTCGCCATGATTCAGTCGAGTGTTGGTGAAAATAACCGATTTCGATGCAGTCGGGGTTATATTGATTCCAGAGCCCACCTTTACCGCGGAATGGTGGAATACCGCTTTCGACAGAAATACCGGCGCCGGTGAAAGCACACACTCTTTTGGCCTCGAGAATAATCTGTGCTGCCTGCTTGAGCAAATTCAGACTCCTCATTCTTACGAGCAATTTATCTGCTTAATAATGATACCTGCCGGCATACGATTTGTAAAGTCAGAACCAGGCTAGAACTGCAGGCCGCGTGGCTCTTTGTCGCCGCCCCACCAGCCTCTTTGCTTCAGCCACTCAGCTGAACGGAAATCATACCATGAAACGCCATGCCATCGGCATTTCTCGGGATTCTGGATTTTTTTCAGTTCGCTGGCGTCAATTTTTGCTCCGGCAAAATCTTCTGATTTGCCAAAAGCATCGCTGAGCGTGGTTCCAACGAAATCTGCCTTTTTGAAATCGGCTCCTACAAGATAGCTGCCCCGGAAAGATGTATGGTGGCAGATGGTTTCATCGAGACGGGAATAGCTGAGGGAGCAGTCTTCAAATACTGTTTCGGTGAGGTTTGCACCTTTAAAATCGACAAACTCGAAGAAGAAGCCTTTGAAAGTGCGCTTTGACAAGTCAGTGTCGCTGAAACTGATATTATGTTTCGGGCCAGAGGTGATGTATTCATTCCAGGCGGCGCGGCCTTTATCGAGATAGGCAAAATACTCTTTCTGCTCCTCGCGCATCTCATTTGCCCTGTTGACATCCCGATAATACATTTCGAT
>CAZPCO010000274.1:0-5176 GCA_964585025.1 uncultured bacterium
TGGATGATTACGAAGGCTCACGCGTCTTCAAGGATTTCAGCAATGCGAAGAAAGCTGCCGACAATCTTGGTACGGTCAATAACCGCAATGACAACAGAATGTTCATGTACCGGGGCAAGCTCGAACTTGATTGCGGTCTCGTGCTCAAGGCGACGGTTCTTGAAAATCAGGGTTCAATAACCTGTCCCTCTTATTATGAAAGATTCGCTCCCTGGAACATGTCGCTTTATGACTACAAGGTCGAAAAGGATTTTGGCCGAAGCAACCTGTCTTTGCGCTATGCAAAGTATAAGGATTTTTCTTCCACCTATGCCTACGCTTCTACCGACAAGGATCTGATCAATGGTACCCTTAACGCCAATGGTGACTGTCTGGTAAAGATGGATACCATGGAAATCCTTTACAATATTGAAGCCAATGATAAAAACTATGTGACGGTTGGTGCCATCAAGCAGGAAATCGAAGATATCGGGCACGGCTTTCAGACCGGAACCCGCAAAAAAGTCGATACGACCGGCTATTTCCTCAATGATTCAATAAAGGCCACCGACAAGCTGAACCTCAACCTGACCGGCCGTTCTGACAAAAATTATGAAGGCGATGCCAAATCCTCATGGTCGATCAGCTCAAATTATGACATTACCGAAAGCACAGGCTTCGGTATCGGTTTGAGCAGCATCATCAGAAACCCGAACATGCAGGAACTCTATCGCGACAAAAACCGCGGTAACCCTGACCTGAAAGCCGAAGATGCAGATAATTTCGAATTGAGACTGGGGCATCGGTTCAACGATGACTGGCGGGCTTCACTGGCCTGGTTCAAGGCAGATATCGAAAACTACATCGAAGCCGATGCCAATAATAAATTTCAGAACATTCAGGAAGCCGAAATCGCCGGCGTCGAACTTTCAGTCAATGGCAAGGTTAACGACAGATTTGACGTCTGGGCTGGTTATACCGATTACAACAAGGCCCAGAACAGAACAAAAGATGTCAGACTGGCCAGTAAACCAGAATTCAGAGCCGTGGCCGGAACAGGCTATCACTGCAATAAACTTAGCGCCATGCTTTCAATGTCGCATCAGGGTGAAACCAAAGCTATTGGAGCAACCTATCCGAAGGTCGATGCATCGACTCTGCTCGATCTGAATCTGCGCCATCAGGCGACTGACGATTTCGCCCTGTATATCAATGTCGAGAACCTGACTGACCAGGATGAAGTGCAGCTCAGTCAGGCTACCGGCATTGCCGCCTATGACAAGAAGAACAACCTGAACCTGAATGGCAGCGGCCCGATCAATTACGAACCCGGCCGCCTGGTCACTGTCGGAATGGAACTGAAATTCAGATAAACAACTGTTGCGATCCAGCGTAACTGTGCAGAGCGCCCCATTTCGGGGCGCTTTTACTTAGCTCTGAATCTGGCAGATGCTTTGCAACCATTTTTCCTGTCTGAAGCCGTTTCCTTCATAAGCCACTGGCCGTTGCAGGGAATGATATAGCTGTGTTTGTGCCGGTAGTTGTTTGGCAGCCCTATCGGTCATTGCGAATTGAATGATTATTCGGTGAATATCATTGCGTCTGCGTGCCTGGCCCTGATTTAAGCGTCTTTAAGAAGTCGCCGGATCAGCGCATTTATAGCATTGTCTGACTGCCGCTTCCCTGTTCAGCACCCGGGAAACCCATACCAGCCCGAAGGTGCCCACTGTCAGATCTGTTATCAGTCTGGCTGCAAAGATTCCAGTGATGCCCCAGTAATAAGCTCCGGCAAAAGAAAGGGGAATCAGCAGAACCAGAATTCTCAAAACGTTGAGTGCCGTTGAAGAAAACGGCCGATGCATGCCGGTGAAGACGAAGCCGCTGTAGCGATGAACTTCCATCATGCCGTAGCCCCAGGCGATGATTCTTATGTATTTCATCAATATGGCGCTTACAGTCGAATCTTCTGTGAAAAAACCGGCAAGTAACGGAGCGGAAAAATAAAAAACGATGGCGATGAAAAGCCCATAAATCAGGGCAAAAGAAGAAGCCAGGTTTTTTCCTTCGACGATGCGGTCGATTCTGCCCGCTCCAAGATTCTGGCTGATGAACGGAGTCATCGACATGCCCAGCGCCATCGGAATGACAAACGCGAGCATTTCGATGCGGCTGGCGGCACCGCTGGCGGCGACCGCTTCATGCCCGAAACGGCTTAACAGTGCGGTAATTATCGCGGCTGAGATGGGCATCAGCATCATGCTGAAACCGGCCGGTATCGCAAACCCGAGAATCTGGCGGCATGATAAAAAGAATGAGGTGCCGGCCCCGTTGTTGAAGCCGAGAAGCTGGTGTTTCCGGTTCAGCAGATAAAAAAGCCTCAGACTCGCGACTGCCTGGGAAATGACGGTTGCCAGAGCCGCTCCGAACATACCAAGCGCCGGGCAGCCAAACCAGCCGAAAATCATGATCGGATCGAGTATGACGTTGAGGATTACGCCGAGCATCATGAAACTGCTGGCGGCCCGCGAATCGCCGCAGGCAATCAGAATGCCGTTTCCCATCATCGGAAGGGCCATGAAAACTGCGCCGACATACCAGGTTTTCATGTAATCGCTTATCAGAGGCAGAGTCAGATTGTCTGCCCCGAGCAGCCGGAAAACCGGATCGATGCTCAAATAGCCGACAATCGACATTAAAAAGGCTACGAGCATTGTAAATGCGAACCCGTGCGACACGATTCTGCATGCGGTTGCCTGATCGCGTCTGCCGATGGCGTGCGAGGTCAACGTGGTAACCCCGGTGCCGATGCTGCCAGCGATAAAGGTGAGCAGCATAACCACCGGAAAAGTGAAGCCCATTGCCGCCAGCGGCAGCGTGCCCAGGCGCGAAACGAACCAGGTGTCCGCAAGGTTGTAACCGCTCATGGCGATAGTTCCGGCCAGCATCGGAAACGCCATCGTGAACAACGTTCGTTTAACGCTTCCCTGAGTGAGTTTTGCCATAAATCAGATTGTTTTCATATATACAAAAAATCATTGATGGCCCGGGCATTACAGAAATGGAAATTGACCGGGTTATCTTCTTATTGTTTGCTTCTTTTCTCGCGCCATAAGTTCTGCGTGACCCTGTATTCCGAGTTTCTTTATCTGTTCGATACAGGCGGCGCGGTTCGAGCGCAGAAAAAAACCAACTATTTTTGCGATCAGATTGTTGTATTTGCCGCATTGCATCGGGTCGGCGAAATCTTTGCAGTCGGCACATGACTTGAAGCCATGATCGATACAGCAGGTTCTGATTTTGCACCATGAAGCCTTCTGTTTGTCATGGCAGCCAGGGCAGGTCTCTTTGAGATATGAACTGCACGCTCCGCAGTATAGGCCACAATAAGCTACCAGATCGACGTTGGCGGTGATCGTTTTCATGGGCGTTCCTTTCATCTGCAGGTTATTTCTGGGCACCAGCAAGCAGCGAGCGCGCCAAGACAATTGCTTCATCGCGGCTCTGAATGTCGCCGCTGAACTGGGCTTCTTCAAGTGCTTCGAGAATGCGTCTGATCTCGGGGCCTGGTTTGATGCCGAGATGCTGCATCAGGTCGTTGCCATTGAGAAACGGCTGCATCTTCGGGCGTTTCAGCTGTTCGTAAAACTGGTTCATGATCTCGAAAATACCGTCGATAAACTCGGTAAGTTCGGTGTCGCCCAGTGAACCAAGCGCTGAACTGCGGTCTGCCATCGAGAGAAGGGCGATTCCGAGACCATCACGACCGGTTTCGGCGTAGAAGCGAAACAGGCGTTTTTCGTTCAGTCCCTGCTGCAGCATTACACCGGGGCGCATGTGGTTCTTGACAAGCTTCTGAAGGTAGTGCGTTTCATTGACCGAGAGTCGTAATCTTTCGCCGATATCGCGGGCCAGAGCCGAGCCTTCCATTTCGTGGCCGTGGAAAATGGTCTTGCGTGCCTCGTGGTCATAACGTTTGCATGGCGGTTTGCCGAGGTCGTGCAGCAGGCAGCCCAGTTTTAGATTCTGTTCATAGGTGCGGGTGCCGGAGATGCTTTCGCGCAGATAGGCCGTAAAAGAAGGCCACCAGGAGAACGATGCGCCTTCGCGCAGCAGTCGCTCGAGGTTCTGCAGGGTCAGTAATGTATGTTCGAAGACGTCGAGATGGTGCCATTCGTTCTGTTCGACGCCATGGCAGACATGCAGCTGCGGCAATACCACGGCCAGAATACCGGTGCGGTCCATGAGGCGCACCCAGCGGGTGCTGTCGGCGACGCTGAGCACCTTGAAAAATTCGTCCCTGATGCGTTCGCCCGAGACTTCTTTCAGAAGAGATGCCTGCTTCTCGACCATGGTATGCAGACGCGTCGAAAACTCGGCGTTAAATAAGGCACTGAATCGGAAAGCCCGCATCAGGCGCAATGGATCGTCGGTGAACAGCTGGTCTGAACTCGGCTCGATTCGACCTTCGGCAAGGTGCTCTATGCCGCCCAGAGGGTCATAAAGCTCGATCTGGCCCCTTGCGAGAACATCGGCTCCAGATCCGAACAGGGGTGCCGCGATCGAATTGATGGTAAAATCGCGGGCGCGCAGATCGTCGTCTATGGTTGGCGCCCTGAATTCGGAAATGTCAAAAGTGTAATGCCCGTTGTCGACTGCACTGACAAGGCGCACAACGTGTCGTTCTTCGTCGAGCACGACGAAACCTGCACCGGTGGCCCGGGCAAATTCACGCGCTACACCAATGGGGTTGAAACTGGTAGCGAGGTCGAGATCTGGAACGCTGGTCGCACCGCGCAGCAGATCGCGTATCGAACCTCCAACCAGCCATACCTGCCTCTGGTCTGAAGGCCGCAAAAAATTCAAAATCTCCCGCAGCATTCTAACTTCGAGTTGCGGCAGATCGATAGTTTTCAAAATTGCTTCCTGACCGGGGAATCAGCCCCGAAATGGTTTAAAAACGCAGGGGTTCAACATGTTGAACCCCTGCGTATGATAACACGAGCGTTGGTTGCCTGTTTAATTACCCGTCATTCAGGTTTCTGGAAGAAATTGATGTCGGGTTTGCGGGCAGCCGTAGCTTCATCCAGGCGACGCACCGGGGTCTGCAGCGGGGCGTTCTTGAGCCTGTCGGGGTTTTCGGCGGCTTCGCGGGCGATCATTTCCATGGCTTCCATGAAGCAGTCGAGGGTGCCTTTGC
>CAZPCO010000275.1:0-5145 GCA_964585025.1 uncultured bacterium
AGAATTTTACTGCTTCATCACTTATCGGCTTGACCAATTTTCTCAGACCACCGCGTCGTGAGGACCAAGCAATACAAATTTCAGAGTGTTATCTGGCATTTCTTTGCAGTCAGAACAGTTTACGATTACATCGTCATTCTTTTTACGGCAGACTTCGCAAAACAGGTAAATAATAATGAAATTTCTTTTTACCGGACAGGAATAAAATCCTTGGAAATTGCCTTTAAGAGGCTCGCCGATGGTTAGAGGACTTTCAATGATCATATCTACTTTTTTCTGTACCAGCTTTTTAATTGAAGCATGCTTCTTTAAAGCTTTAATAAAGGCAGATTCAAATTTAACATTCATTAATCTCCAAAGACCTCATCATAAGAATGCCAGTTTGCTTTGCCATTTCTGAGTTTTACCTGAGCATCCTTTATGGCTTTTTGAAACGCAGGGTGCGAAAGAATCTGTTCTGTCTTTTCACCTTCAGCACGACGTTTAAGCGCTAACAGATATTGAGTTATCATATCTGCAACAGAAGTGCGGTTTTCGACAGCGAAAAGCCTTACAAAATCTGCCAAATCTTGATCCAGGCAAATATTTATTCGGGTTTTTGTCATGATGTTTCTCCTGTTTCTATTATACGCATATCAGGAAATATAATCAAATTTTGTTCAACAGCCAGACCGAAGCCGCCCCGAGGTTTAATAACGGAAGTGCCGCGACACCGGGGCCGCCGGGCTCCCGGCGGGGGTGGGTCTTATTATTCAGCATCCGATGACATCAATTGATCATGACCCAATGCTAGAAACACTACTGCTTACATCATCAAGACCAGAAACTACTGCGTCAAGTTTTTCACCGATGTTATCAAGTTTTTCCCAATACCAATCCCAAAAAAACCGGGACCTTCGGTGAGGTTTTCAAGATGCTTGTTGATACTTTCCAATAATTCGATGATTTTCTCTGAATCGCCATTCATATAGCTCTCCTTGCCAATCAGTTTTTTAAAACATTATTTTGCCAGTTATCGCTTTAACTTTCAGATCACGACGCATAAAAACATTTCTAATTCTTGACCAATTCAAATAATCTGAAACGCCAATGGACCCCAACCGTAATAATAAACAAGACAATAAAAATTGAACAATAACAATAGGAAGGAAAAGAAAACAAGAACGCCAATAAAGGAAAGAGTCTTGCTCTTTTCAAGCTTCAGAACTGAAAATAGAAAGAAAATGTTTAGCAAAATGAATCCTAAATCATGCTTTACCACAACCTCCGAAGACCAAAGGTATACCGAGCTAATATTCATTGAAGGATAGCCAGGCTTCTGCGTATAAAGAATTCCATTATAGAGAGGCACAACCGAGACTGTGTTAATCAGCGTGATAAGGATCAGAAGCTTTTTCATTTTTTCAAAGCATTTTCAATTTCTGCCTCTTGAGATCTATCAAAGTTTGTAAAGCTATTAAAACCTTGCTGCATAACAGTATTACTATAATCTCCTTCTGCTAAGCCGCCAATAGCATGACCAAGCTCATGACAGATTGTACGGCTAGTTTGAAAAAGATTGGGATGGTTTGGAACGTCAACCAGAATTCTTTTCCCTGGAATAGGATCTGTAAGACCTAGATTACCATCGGGAAAGCCAGTATCAGCTAAAAACACAGAATAAAAACGTGTTGTTTCGTTGTCGCCTCTCAAATATGGCCCCATGAACGAAACCGTGTAATCGTCTAAAAAAGGTCTAGTTAATAGGCTAAATCTAAAGCTATTGAGCTTCTGAATAGGAGTAGATGTTGTCTGGTGGCTAATTGTCAGGCTACTTGGCAGACTGTTTAAGAATTGAAATGAAGATCGAATTAAGCCCTCATCAATAAAGAATGAAGTTGTGCTGTCTTTCGAGGGAACATTCAGCAATGTAATGTGTAGATCTTTATATAGACTACATTCGTCAGAGCTTAGGCCCATCGGATCAACGAAGCGCATGGGATTGTTATCAGCATACCTGTAGAGGTTGTGGCCGCCTCGGAACGATATTGGGTCTTTTGTGGTAAACCTGCCGAGAGCCGGTGAATAATAACGATGGCGGTTCCAGTATTCACCGGTCATTGCAGAAAACCTTCTGCCGGTATACAGATACGGTGTGAGCTGGTCAGCGAACTGCTTACCGAAAGCCCAGGCATTGTGTTTGCCGAAGCTTCTGGTTTTATCCAACCGGTTCAGGTAATCGCTCCAGTCATCTTTACTGCGGTCGAAACTGCCATCTTCGGCTTCAGTCGGCCACATGAAACGGCCCCAGGCGTCGTAACCGATTTTAGCGAGAACCTTGCCGTCATTACCGGTCAGAGCAACCGTCGAACCCAGGCCATCCTTGAGCATGGTCAAGGTTTTGCCGGCAGACAGGGTAAAGTTCAGGTCATCGGTGCCAGGGTCTGAAAAGTATGACTGTTCAAGCTGCAGAGAAGCTGCTTTTCCGGTAAGCAGACGATATTCATGTGATTCATCGCTGCCATCATAAACCGAAACGAATACCTCTTCTTCAACGGCCGTGTTTTTGTTTTTAGCAGTTTTCTGAACACCGACAGTTCTTGTGATACGGCGCCAGTCTTCAGGCAGATAATAATACTTTTCATATTCAACGAAACTGCTGCCGTGCTTCAGATGCCCGTAACCATAGCCATTGCGCTCTTTGTCGTGTTTGCAGCCATTATGCACTCTCGAAACCATAGTCAGACGGTTGTCCGAATTCCAGGTGTAAGAAGCCGGAACCTCACCTTCGAGAGCATTTATCAGGTTGCCGTCAGCGTCATAACCGAAAGTATCGTTGCCGCGTGATAACAGCCGGCCAGCAGCATCGTAACTGCTTGTAAGCACCACATCATTGCCGATCTGTTCGCTGACCCGATCACCGGCACCATTGTAAGTGTATTTGATGATCTGACCGTTCGGGTAATCAACCCGGGTCAGCCAGTTGCTGCCATCATAAGCATAAGTGGTAATGCGGCCATCTTCATCTTTCATGCTGAGACGATTTCCGGCGGCATCATAGACATACTGCCGCAAAGACAGCAACGAATGTCGGGGGCAGCTTCAACATCGACAACCTGCATCGGCAGATCAGGTTTAAAATAGATCTCGTCGAGACAGGTGGCGTTGTTGCCGTAACAGGCGTAATTCAGGGCGGTAACGGTGATTTTATCGAACTGACCTGCAAAATTCAATGGCAGTTCCACGAATCCGCTGAAGCCGTTCGGCAATGAGGTTGTGTTGGCTGCGCCAGGTATGGTCCAGCCGCCGCCGGTTCCGATTGCCCAGTGACCAACCAAGCTGTTGTCACGGAAAAGAAAGACCTGCACGCCGGCTGTATCGTAATAACAGCTGGAACAATAACGGTTGACGCTCAGGTAGAAAGCGAGTCGGGCATTCGGGCCGTTCAGCCCGCCAAGTGAGAAAGTCTTGCCGATGCGCCGCTCATTGCAGTAGGAATAGGTCGTGCCGTTGACCGTTTGCCGGAGCGCAAAGCTGCCAGGTGTATTGGCACTGAATGGTGATGCCACCAGGCCTCTGCTAATTACTGTCGGGTTGGGTGAGTCGCTGCTGAAAAAGTCGTCGATCGGCATCCAGGGTAAACCCACGTAGGCTGACGGGTTGTTGAGAAGATTCACAAGGATGATTCCGGTGGGAGAGTAACTCTGTATAGAATCGAGAAGGTAATAGCCGCTGCCAGGCTGGCTAAAAGAGGGGGCTGCCATCGAACTGGCCGATCGTAGGGTAACAGCCGGTTCATTGCCCGGGTTGAGAATTTTAGCCTGTATTTCCGCTGGCACGCTGGCAGGAAATGATGGAGACAACGGATCGAACGGTTCGTAAGAAAGCGGGCTCTGCGCAAATATACGGCAAAAACCGATCAGAATGAAAAAGACAGTAATAAGGCAGCGCTTTGCGAACATGTTCCCCTCCCGGCGATACTCTTCAGGTCGATGTTTATACGGCTAGACCCGCGATCAGAACGACTTTATCATGGCAAGACTAGCACACCTGCCGCAGGCCGGCAAGGAAAAAGGGAAAAAACAGGAGAAATCTTCATTCCCACTTTACGTCAATGAAAGCCGGCGCGATATGTGCTCTTAGGTGCGATTGCAAGGGAGCAGCCAGACCGCACTTCGACCAGACAGGTCTGGCTCAGTAACCAAAGCCGTCCCGAGGGTTAATAACTATTACGGCATATCTGCACGAAGACGGTGCCACTTCAGCCATTATGTTGGGTATCATTTCATGGTTTTCCAGGCCAGGTGAATGTATTCACTGCCTGAATCTCTGACTTCGCCAATGATATTATCGCCTTCCATCCAGACGGTCGAGGTTTTGCCGGCATCGTCGACCACCTTGTAAAAGCATTTACACTCAAAAATTTTGCCGAGCGGCATTTTAACCGTGACTTCGTATTCGTCATCGGCCACGGGCAGCATGGCCAGGCTTTTGTCTGGGTTCCACTGCCCCAGCTCACCGGCATTGCCGGTTATGAAAACGTGAACCTTCTCAGGCAGATAATCGACTTTCAGCTTCAGAACCACCTGCCTGGTTCCCCAGCTGTTTTCGTGGTGCAGGCGGCGCTGCCAGTGCCGGAAAGTCTTCTCGTAAAAACCCGGTTCAGAGGCAGGCAGATAGACGGCAAAGCTCCTGGCCGGCAAAAAAGTTTCGAGGCGGCCATCGCGCAGAATCGCCCGACTGCCACCGATTGAAGAATCGATGATTTTGGGCTTGCCGGCGATATCGAAGGGAAAGGCGCATTCGATCTGTCGTGGCTGTTCATCGTTGTTGATTGCAACCACCGCCAGGCAGTCTGGCGTCAGGCGCCCATAAACGCAGGCGGTGCGGTCGGCGAACACATGGCACTGCAGTCCACGCCTCAGTGCTTCACTGCCGCGCCTAAGGGCAATAAGGCTTCTGGTAAGGCTGAAAAGATGGTTTTCCTCGTTGAACTCCATCGATCGCCGGTTCTCTGGCAATTTGCCATGCGCACCCTCGAGGCCAACTTCGTCGCCATAGCAGAGAACCGGAATCCCGCGGGAAGTCAGCAGAAAAGCCAGAGCCAGCGCATATTTCTGCCGGTCACCGCCGCATGAGGTGATGAAGCGGTCGAGGTCGTGGTTG
>CAZPCO010000276.1:0-5141 GCA_964585025.1 uncultured bacterium
AGTTGAAGAAATTTCCGCGCCATTGTGGTGCCTGTCATATGGTGACATGGTAACCAACATGTTGTGCTTCTTCGTCATGCTGTTTGCCTTCTCGTCTCTCGATTCACCAAAAAAGCGTCAGGAGAGTGAATCTCTCGACGAAAAATATTACGCGGTATTCAGCATCAACTCAGCTCAGGGCGCCAATCAATGGCTGACGCAGGGCGGTAAGGGCATTCTGCTTACCCCTTCGCAGCGCAAAAGTGAAGTGCCTTATATAGTTAAGAGCGTTAAGAACAAGCTGGCGCGCGTACCAATGTCAGATCGCATTCTGGTCATTTCCGATGACCAGATGGTTAAAATTCAGATCCCTGCCAACGTTCTTTTCGAAAGCGGCCGGGCCGAGATGAAAAAGGGTGCTGAAGAGATTCTTACCGCTCTGGTGCCTGTGGTTGGAACAATCGACAATTATGTCAGAGTCGATGGTCATACCGACGATGTGCCGGCAAAAAACACTGCATATCCATCTAACTGGGAACTTTCAACCGCCCGTGCCTGCTCCGTCGTCAGGTTCTTCGTCGAAGAGATGAACCTCGACCCGCAAAGGTTTTCTGCTCAGGGCTATGCCGATAACCGGCCCAAGTTTCTCAACTCCACCGAGGAAGCCAGAGAATCCAACCGTCGTGTTGAAATAATCATCTTGAACAGTAAGAAAAAGACGGTTAAGGATTTTTCGTGGGAATAGGATCGGCGGCGCCGCTGGCAGAAAATACCAGTCGGCGTGACTCTTCCATGAGCTGCTGAATTTTCTCGAGCTGCAGTTCAGAAAAGCTGGTTTCAGCACCGGCTGCCAGTAACGGCCCAAGAATATCGAGCACCTGATGATAACGTTTCATGTGAAACGCTGCTTCGGCTTTGCCAATCAAAAAACGGCGATTTTTTGGCGCCGATGCCGCCAGTTGTGAAAAGAACAGGTAGGATTTCTGATATTCGCCGCTGTTAAAAGCGCTTTCTGCCATTTCAGCCATCGCTTCAGCAGTTAAAATGCTTTCCATGTGCGGATAAGGCGTTGGTAAGGCAAGCTGTGACGGCGGATAGTCGGTGTTCAGTTCTTTTTCTTCCATGGGTTTTTTGATCAGAACCGGGTCGAGTGGGGCCGCCTGTGCCCATGGGTTGTCGACCCCCGAAGTAACCGTAAAGGTTGGCCCAAAAAAACCGCGTTTATAAAATCGTGCGGTAATGCTGTTGTCTGCAGGGTTCTGACGATCGGGGTTCTGACTGAATGGGCCGCGGCGATACTCGATTTCGCGCAGCAGTTCTGAATAACGGGCTACGATCGGATGCCGGGAATTCCTGCCAGCTGCCTTCCTGAAGATATCTGAAGATTCAAGATAATTGCCGGCATGAAACTCGCTCATACCCAACACCAGAAGAATCTGAAAATCGTCGGGAAAAAATCTGTGCAGCTCACGGGCTTTCAGAGCAGCTTCCTGAAAGCGGCCGCTCTGATAAAGGTTCTCGGCTTCCCGCAGGGCTGGCGACAGCTCACTGCCGCCGGCTGAAGTCGCCAGAGCCAGCAGAGCAAGAAGAGCTGCAGATTTAAGGTTGCTTTTCACTTTCTTTTCCGGTTTCTGATGGGTCTTTGAGCTGGTTCCAGTCAATTTCTTCCGGGTGGGCTGCGGCATCGGTATCACCTTCCGGAATGACTGATTCAGAAGCTGTTTCGACAGAACCAGCTTCGGGCTGGGTCATTTCCATTGCCTGCCCGGCTCCCGGGCCGCTTTGATGCTCGATGTCCCAGGAGTCGCCTTTCATATAGTCATCAGGCGGCTCGTAGTTTTCCTGGCTGGTGACATGTTGATATGCCTGATTGGCGGTAACCAGAAAAATGGCCAAGAGAATGAATACCACGCCCCATTTCCATGTTTCATTACCAGTCTGCATTTTGTGTATCTCCTGAAGTCAGAATCCGGCCTGAATCATTTCTCTTCGGCCAGCGGAAAATTCAAGACAAGGGTGCCTTTGACCAGCCCCTCTTCGCGTAGAATCAGATCCAGGGATCGTACCGAGTTGACCGGCATGACCTGGGCTGCATCCGAAAGAAACTTGCCAAGAGTGCGAAAAGTCGTGGAAAAGGTCAGCCGGGTCGGTACAATTTCTACGCCCGGCCATTCTTCATCGTCTTCTGCTGCACTTCCGACCGGCATTCCCTGTTCGTCGAGCTCGGGTAACTGTTGAGGGTTGAAAGCAGACACGCCAGGCGCTGAAGAAGTTTCCTGAATTTCGGGTTTGAATCTGAAAGATTCGATCAGATCGAATGAATTGATACGGAAGCTCTTGCCGCCGGTCGACCCGATCAGCCGCAGCAGTGAGGATTCTTCACCCGGTTTCAGCATCTTTTCAACCGATGGTGATTTGCCGGTTGGGGCGACCTGGCTGGTGGCAGTGAGTCTGCTGAGTTCGGCATCGATCTGTTCGTATCGGTTCTTGCTGTCTTCGAGCTGGGCATAGGCCTGAAAAATCTGGGTCTGCAGACTGGAAAGAAAGAACAGGCGCCCGAGGAAAAAACATACGGCAACGGCAATTACTGCGGCAATCAGATTAGTGGCAATTCGATTCATGGCAGTTCCCCTTTCAGCAGGAATTCAATGCCGGCTGCATTTTTGCGGGTATTGAGACTCCTGATTCTGGTAACGGCTTTTTTGCCGCTCAAATTCTCGATGTATTGTCCAATGGCTTCGTTGTCAGCTGCATTTCCTCTGATGATAAGAATCTGGCCTTTCAGGCCTTCGCGCAACTGCTGCTCGTCAAAGTTCCCTGCAGCTGAACGACTGGTGAATGCGGCACGCGGATCAGTCTCCGGGTCGTTTTCCATGGCGGGAGCATCGCCGGTCTGGGCTTCAAGGCTGATAGAATCAGCTTCCAATTCATTTCGTATCAGAATCTCATCGAGCTGCAGCGTTTCTGGTTTCTGGGCGAAGGTGTGAAATAGGGCTACGGCGGCGCTCTGACGTGACTTCATGACTGGAGCAAGCGCCTTTCTGGCGGCCGGCGACAACTTAATGCTGCTGGCGGCAGTCGCGCGATGTTTGTTCAGCTTTATCTGGGCCGCATCAGTGTTCATTCTGACGAAGTTCAGCTGCGAACTGATTTCGGCGAGTTCGCCTGTCATATTATTGCGCAGCAGTAAAAGGGCGAAAACGGCGATCAACAGCCCGGCAACAGCTGTAACTGCAGGTATTATCCCGGCGAGTTTCTCGAGTTGCAGTTCCCGTTTATGATTTTTGAGCCGGCCACTGAGGTTGGTGACGGCGGCATCGTCGGCCAGGGCAGCCAGTGAAGCCCCGACTGCCGGTATATATGGCAGCAGTCGACGCTGACGTTCTTCGGCAGGCTGGTTGTCAGCCAGTTCGGGCATAATAAGGCTGATGTCGAGACCTGAGGAAATATCGACGATATTAACCCTGGTCGGGTTGAAATAATTGCGTTCAAAGGGAAGTATGCCTGGCTGTGCCGGGCCACCGCCCATGAAATAGAGAATGTCTATCTGGTTAAGTTTGCTGACGGCTCGGAAATAATCGAAACTGAAACGGATTTTCTGCGAATACATTTCGAGCTCATTCTCGGTCGGGGGATCTGACATATCGGACATGCCCGATGGAATGAAACGGTAAAACTTGAGTTCGCCCGCCGAGAAAATCTGCAGATGTGTGCCGGTGTGCCCGAAATTAACGATCGATAGCGCCGGCAACCCGGAAATGTCGATGATTTCTTTCAGTTCGTGGGCCGCATAGACTTCAGGAAATGAACAATCGAGACTGATGCCCGCCTTCTCGAAAAGTTCGGTAAACTTTTCGAGCAGCCGCTGTGGAATCACCGACAGGACGACAGTATATGGGCTTTTGCGCAGAATTTTGTAGGAAAACGAATAGGGCTCTTCACGAAAGGCTGGTGATAAAAGCTTTTTGGCTTCCCAGTTGAGAAGTTTGTCTAGTTGATCAGGTTGTACCTGGGCCGGCAGCTCGATGATCTTGACCTGAAGCTCGCGATGCGAGAACAGGGCTGACACTTCACGGCATTGCTGCATGGGAAGTCTTGCCGCCAGATTGCGAAGGGCATCGATGATCTGCACTCTGAATTCTTCTTCGCCGGGATACGCCGATAGAGGTTTCAGAAGCTCATCTTCAAGAGCCGCAAGGCGTTTGCCCTTTTCGTTGACTTCAATCAGAGCCGCTTTGATTGATACCGTCCCGATGTCGAATGCGACATACAGGCTGTTCGATGTTTTCTTTTTCATGAGGCCTCCACGAATCTTCCACAGCCTGTGCGACCTGGCTGGTCGAGAACTGCTTGTCGGGCAAGTGAACGTCTTGAGACTTCCCGGTTGCCTTCATAAAGCACAGCGGTAGCCTTGAGATCGATGCCGGTTTTCTGCTTTTCCCCGGTTACTGTCAGCTGCAATTGCCGATAGATTCCAAGTTTTGCAACATAATTCAGGGTGAACGGGCTGTAGCTGTGGCGTAGTTTCGCCAGCCCACGTTCAAGACCACCATCGGCAGCGTGAAAAACTACAGTTTCGATGGCGTCGGATCTTCCGAGGTCGAGGGCGGTGCGGCTAACCTGCTGACTGCCGGTTACCAGGATAAAAACGATGGTGGTCACGAGAAAGGTCAGATAGAGGCTGAAGCCCCGTCTGTTCATACCGATCGCCTCCTGAAGCAGAATAACCGGCTGGTGGTTTCGCCGCTTTCGGCTTTGCCGTTTCGGTTGCGGTCTTCGCAGAGTTCGAGGTTGATGAACAGTGTAGTCTCGTCGTGTTTCGTCACCTTCAGTTTGTCGACGAAATAGCCTGGCGGCAGTTTTACCGAACGATTCAGGCTGGTAACATCCAGTGAGATGGCATCGGTCGAATTGACCTGATTCCGCAGCCATACTCTTATGTCTGCGAAGCCGGCGCGCTGCTGCCAGCCATAGCTTATCTCGCGGTAACGCATGTGGCTCCAGTCGAACATCTGCAGCAATGCGGTAATGGTCAGACCCATGATGAAAATGACGATCGATATTTCGAGCAGTGAAAAACCCCGGCGTTTAATCATGACTTTTCTCCGGGGCTGGAACAAAAACGAAGCTTTCGAGCTGGAACAGCCGATCACCCTTTTTCG
>CAZPCO010000277.1:0-5127 GCA_964585025.1 uncultured bacterium
CACGATATACCTGATATCATCGGCATCAAATCTGAGATTTTTCTGATCGACCCCTTCTTCAGCAGTAAAAAGAAAATCACGTTGCTCTCCACCGACACCAAGAATGATCGAGAATGTCTCAAACCGGTCGGCTGGGATGCCGGTGCGCTCGTTGCTGGCCTTCAAGGTAAACGCCGCCCCTTCGAGTTCGCGCGAAATTGTTCCTGCACTTGAGAATTCAAAGCTGTCTTCAAAAAGCAATGTTTCTTCTGCAGTCAAAACTTCAGAAAGTTCGTTTCTGGGCTTAACCGGCTCGACATAAGATGTTTTTCGGGTAGCGAACATTTCGAGTTTGTCGTCAGCCTGCCGGGCCTGATCTGATTCCGGGTATATAATGATGATCTGCTGCAGAGTTTCTATGGCTTTCTCGGTATCACCACGCAATTCCAGCAGAGTGGCGAGTTTTAACAGTCTGTCTGGTTCGCGTTCTTTGGTTTCAGAGAGAAAAGTAAGATACTTGACCGCATCTTCAATCAGGCCGGATTCATCTTTGGCCATCAATGTCGGCATCAGTCTCAGGCTGGCAAGATAATCATCGACGGCTTCCCTGATATTACGCTTCTTGTAGAGTTCCATAGCCCGATTGAAAAGCCGGGTGGCTTCTTCTGTCTGAGCTAGTTCAGGCAGATGCTCGAGTTTCATGATTGCCCGGCTTGCCAGCAATTCGGGCAATTTGCCCTTCATTGCCAGTTTGTAATGGTAAGAAGCAAACTCAAATCGACGCACACCTTCAAGGCATTCTCCGATTCTGAAATGAAGCTTTGCTTTAACTTCAGGGCTGGTAGCCAATGCCAGGCCTTCGTAATAAAAAATCAGCGCTTCGCGGAAATCATTGGCCCGAAAAAGCTCTTCAGCACGAGAAAGACACTTCTGCAGATCATAAGGAGCAGAAACGCCTGATTCATCAATGGCAGTCCGGGTTGAATCAGCATCCCTGGCCAGAGCAGTCGGCAGGCCGTGAGAAAACCCGGTAGCAGCGATCAACAGAAGAGCCCAAAGCCTTTTCTTCATCAGAAATACTCCGCAGCTTAAAGAGAACCCGGAAAACTGTCTGGCATGACGTAACGCAGAACGAAATCGGTGTTGCGAGTATTGGGCACAGCCTCAATCAGGCAATATTTCTGCCTGCCAGCTTCAATATCCTGGCGCAGTTCTCTGAGAAGCGGCACCAGGTTCAGATCACCGTTTTGAAAAAGCCCAAGATTGCAGAACTGGTTTCGGGCAGCGTCATAATAGTCGCGCAGGGCAGTATGATATCGCTTGAGCACGTTTTCAGCATAATAGCTATCTTTATCATTCATACCGGCCTGGTAATCCTTTGCAGCAGCCTGGTAATCCTTGAGAGATCGCTCCATGGCATCGCGGCGGGCCGCCCATTTGTCAAGACCAGGCAATACCTGCTGCAGAATGATTATTGAAATGTCATTTCTGAACTTGCGATAGATCTCGAGAACATCTTCGCTTTCGAGGTGTGCGATTCCGACATTGAAAGCAAGGCCGCAACCAAATTCACCGGCCAGTTTGCGGAAAACCGCCTGCGATACTCCGCCATTGCGAAGATGCAGTTTGATGTTGGCCGCAGCAGCAGCCTCACTTATTGTCTTCAAGGCTTTTTTAAAATGAATTTCTGCCTGGGGATCAAGAAAAGTGCCGGGTTCGGAAACAGGCACAACAACATTTTCGACTTTAAACCTGGCAGCAAGCTCGATGATCGGCAGACAATCAGCTGCATTCAGCGTCTGAAAAGCAGCGTTTCCCTGAAATGAAGACGGCAAAGAAAGGTAACAGGGTCGAAAATGCACGAGATTTTCAGGTTTTTTTTCGCCTTTACGCGGCTGGATCGGAGGATCATCCTTTTTGGGCGGCAGATCAGGTGGCAGATCATATTTCCTGGAGACATATTCAGGTAGAGTAATCACAGCCTTGATGCCAAGGGTTTCTGCCTTCTGCAGCATGGCGGTATAATCTTCACGATTGTTACGCAGCCCGGGGTCATTGACCCTCAGGTCGATTACATGCAGCTTACCACGCCATTTGGCAAGGGTGCCGTTTTTGCTGATCGAAATCGGTGGAGTAAGCGGGTCCTGGCCACCACCGACTGCCTGTTCTACATATCCAAGAAGAAATGTTGTGTCTGTCGTATTCATAGTAGCCTAATACTACCACAACCTCGCAGCTATGACCAGCATTAGTGAGACGGGGCAGCATTCTTCTGCTGCAGAATTGTCTGAACCTCTGCTTCTGCCATAAATCGGCCGGTACCGCGCAACCGGTTGATAACGTCGATATATGGCCGGCCTTCAGGATCTTCGTGCATCGTCAGCAATGAATTTTCAATACTTTTTGCCAGTGCCGGCTCCATGTCTTCGCGCACCACAATCGGATCGTTGGGAATAGTGCCAGTGCGGGCAATAACTCTCAAACCGTCGGCATTCTGATCGACCAGATTGGCAGAAAACACGGCAGCAGCATCGTAAGCGCCACTTAGCACCCCAAGAATACTGCTGCGATGACTTTGCGTAAATTCGACCCGGGAGAAAAACTCAAGTGGCTTGATACCCTGAGCAGAAAAATAGATATTGGGAAAGTAAAAGCCCGACCCGGAATAGCGATCCACGTATGCAAACACCTTGCCTCTGAGATCCTGAACACTTTTGAATCCGCTGTCCTGGCGAACGACAATCTGACCGTCATAAATGACGCTTCCATGCTGCACCGGACGACATATGGCACGCCAGCGGTTATTCCGTTTGAGTTTCTCGAGAGAAGCATGCGAAAACCAGGCAATATGAACTTTGTTGAGTTCAAGCAGACGCGCCAGGCTTTCGTAATCAGAAGCAGTCATCAGTAAAACCTTCCGGTGCAGCTTTTTCTGAAGATATTCGCACACAGGGCCAATTTCTTCCTGCAATTTTTCGGGTTGCAAAAAGGGAATTACCCCGAGAACAACCGGGGAAGACTCGTCAATAATTGGGGTCAGGCGCACAGGTTGAGGACCCAGAGCAGCAAACCAGCCAACTCCAAGGGCAAAAAGCACTAGCAGTGAAAGAATGATTGCAATTCTCATTTGTGGTTTTCCTGACGAAGAATTTTTGCGAGACGCTGCCTGGCGTCCACAATTGCATCCTGACTGACCTCTATATCGTTTCCAGCAGCCATTTCCTGATAAACTGCCGGATTTTCAGAAACAACAGTATCGGCATCGATGAGCGGAATAATCTGGCCGGCCAACTTCCTGCCAACTCTGGTTTCAAGGTATTCAACCGCCATGCCTCTTTTGAATCTGACTCCGGAAGATATGTCGTTGAAACTTTTAAGAATGGCCGCCGGCTCAAGCGAGAAGAAAGCGATCAGGGCAACCTGATTGAAACAGTAATTTTTCCAGGCATCGGCGTAGTCTTCTCCCATTTCATGAGCAGCAAACCGTTCGCACCACAGCGCCGAAAGCATTTTGTATACTGGCTGCAGCAACCTGCCGAATCTTTCGGCATTTTCGATACTGCCGCCAGCAATGACATTCAGCAACGGTACCCATTCCGGCAACCCCTCATATTGAATCTGCCGGGCAGAAGCGATAAGCGGCGCAACGGTCAGCTCAACCTCGCTTTCCGATACCTGCAGGATGCATCTGCTCATCAACAGCTGCATATCGTTGCCTGCCTTTTCGAGAATATTTATCAGAGCACGCCTTTTGCCTGCATCTTCAACACAAAGAATGGCCGCCAGCAGTTCGACGCTATCCTGGTGAGCTCCAGCCCTGAGTCTGGCAGACAATTTGCCGCGTTCTTCAGCAGTAATTCCGGCAAGAAGCCGGCCAACCCTGCTGATACTTTCCCGGGAAGCCATTTCAAGCAACTCTTCAGCCTTTCTGGTTATGGCATCATTCTCATGCAGCAGCAATTTTTCGAGAGCGGCCATCGCTGCCGGAGTCTGAATTCTCGCCAGAGCTGCAGCTGCGTTGCTGGCAACGAGAGTAGTGTTTTCAGCAGCAAGAACTTCCAGTGCTGGAACGAAAAGCGGCAGGCCCAGTTCTCCCATTACGGCAGCAGCAGAAGCCCGCATCAACTCAAGAGAGCTTCGGCTCATTACAGCAAGGCGGCGCATGGCCCGTTCCAGGTTTTCCCGGCGGCGGGTCAATCTGACAATACTGATGATTGCACTTGCGGAAACACGGTGATGATCATGATCGAGATAGGACACCAGCGTGTCTTCATCAATCGACGTCATACGCGCCTTGCCAATTGCTTCGATAATATCTGACCGAAGGCGGTTATCACCGGTTTCAGCGAGAAGCCGGACAATATGTTCTGCAGATGATTCAGGGGCAATACTCAGCATGTTTTTCGCCACGGCATTGAGACAACGCGGATCCGTTTCGGTTAGAAGCAGAGGTTCTAGCAGTGCGATGGCATATTTTTCTGGAAGAGCGGCCGCGGCATCGACGGCTCTCATACGCATTGCCGGGTCAGGGTCTCTCAATAGAAGTTTCAGTTGATCGATGCGTTCAGACAACTGGACATACTGCAGAGAAGCGACCTGATCGTCGGATCCGGCCTCGGTTCTACTTACCATAGCGCCACGCAAAGTCTTCAGATAAGCCTGGTCAAGTTTTGCATGAACCCAGGCCATCAGAAGGTAGCAGACCGCAACGATCATGAAAAGCACATCATGATTGAGCCTGCCTTTAACCAGCAGCAAAAATGCTCCGACCACCGCGCTCGATACTGAGCAGGCAATAGACATATCGCGACGGTAGAGAACCCGGTCGCGTTGTGGTATGACCCCCATGAAAATTGTTGTGGCAGGAACAGTAAAGTTCTTGCTGTTCAAAAGAACCAGAAACTGTACAAGAGCAATAATGGCGAACTTCAGGCTGAAAGCGGTATAGCAGCAGAGAATCGTCAGCACCAGTGGCATAAATGTCAGCACTCGACCGATCGGAAAACGCGAAAATACGCGGTGCATGATGAAGGTCTGCAGACCGATCACCGCAAAATCGGCGGCCGCACCAAAAACCCCCATGAACGAAGCCAGATCGTTACTGGCTGAAAAGTAGGTGCTGAGCGCAGCTGCAAAAAGAAAATCGAC
>CAZPCO010000278.1:0-5126 GCA_964585025.1 uncultured bacterium
GTAGCCGGATCGTGGTCGTAACATTCCTTAAGCCATTGCTGCAGCATTTCGTAGCCGACTTCACTGCCATTGCGGTCGCGGGCTTCGACGATGCCGTCGGTGTAGAAAATCATGGCATCACCTGCATTCATCTGCAGAGGAATTTCATGATAAGTGGCCTTTTTGAAGGCTCCCAGCGCTGCGCCGGCCTGCTTGAGCTCCTCGACGCTGTTGGAATTCCGCCGGTAAATGAAGGGGGAACAGGCTCCGGCATTGCTGTAAAGGCCGATTCCTGAGCTGCCGTTCATGAACAGATACTGAAAAGTCATGACCTTTTTCTGGCGGCTGCTTTTCGAGGCAAGCACCATCCGGTGCAGTCCGCTCAGAACTGCCTGCGGTGAAGTCAGCTGTTCGCGGCTGCTGAGAATGCCTGCCTTGGCCATGGCCATGATCAGAGCTGCTCCGACGCCATGGCCGGCGACATCGCCCATAAGAACAGCAAAACCGGTATCGTCGATCTTGAAAAAGTCGAGGTAGTCACCACCGAGTTCACCCATCGACACACTGCGACCGTAGATATGAAACCGGTCGAGCGTGAAGTCGGGTTTTGGAAAAAGGCTTTCCTGAACGATTTTGGCGACTTCAAGTTCTTCGAATCCGACCATAATATGGTTAAAAATGCCGGCAACCTCGCCAAATTCGTCATTGCCGGCATCCTTGATGCGATGACTGAAGTTTCGATCCTCGATGGCAAGGGCACCCTGGCGCAGCACTGTCAGCGGCGTGATGAAGCTGCTCGATAGCAGCTGAGCAAGACCGGCGGCCAGCAGCAGGCTGAACAGCCCATAGAGCAGCAGGTCGGTCTTCTGTAAGCTGATTACCCGATCGATATTGCGCATCGGGTATAGCCCGATCAGCTGAAAGAACTCAAGATATCGGCCACTGAAACCTACAGCCAGATATTCTTCGCCATCGATTCTGAGAATTTCAATTTCTTCGCTTGGTTTCTGCCCGACCCGCCGGGCGAATTGCTGCAGAATATTCCCTTGATCTGTGACCTTTCCTGTAAACTTGTTGTCAATACGGTTAAGGGCAAGCAGTTTGAACCCGTGGGGGTTACGATTTGCCTGTTGGAGAGCGGTATGCAGAAAAGTCTTCTGTATTACCTGCGGGCGCCAGAAGACCATCATCAGATAATCGGTGACTTTTGGGTCGGCGATCGAAAGAAACTTGAAATAAGTCATATCTTTGAGGTAACCGAAGCCCCATTGATTTATATGCCCGATACTGTCGATGATTGAATGGGTTATTTCGACGAAGGATTTCTGCAGCAGCGACTCAGCAACTATTTCAATCTTCCCGAGCGTCTGCCCGGAAATTTCGACCCGGTTGAGGTCGCTCATGACTTTTTTGCCGACAATATTGGCGGTCTGCAGGTCACTAAGAGCGTAATTCGAAAGTTTGCGTCGAAGTTTCGAGGCTTTCTCATCGATTTTTATGCTGTCGAGAGGGCCGCTGTAAGTTACGAATCCTTCTTGAGCGCCAATCCGTTGACTGGCGCTTGCAACCATGAAGAAATTTTCGATGTCAAGTTTCCGGACATGACTGGCAACCTTTGCCGTCATTGCATGGTCGAGTTCCCGGCCAGAGACCTCGCTGCGCCAGTTGTCAAAGAAGCGGTCCAGCGCCAGGCCGATGTCTTTCAAGGCAGACGAGTAGCGGCGGTCAAAGCTCAGCAGCATCTCGACCGAATTTTGTCGGGCATCAGCCATCAGGGTTTGCCGCTTGTGCAGGTGATGTTCCTGTGAAATGATAGCCATGGCAAGCAAAGGAAAGCCGCCGGCGAAAAGGAATAGAATCGCCAGTTTGCTGCGGATCGATGCTTTGCCGGGTTTCTGCCTGACCATGGTTTTCCAGGTGTATTGCAGCAGTGGCAGCATCAGCAGCAAATAGGCAAGAGTCACGAACAGTGCTCTGATGAAGATAGAGCGGTCGGTGTGATGTCTGGGCACAACGCAGAAAAGACGTAATGCCGGGCTGAGATACTGATAGGCAAGATAATATCCCGGTAGTGTCGAGAAATTGAGAGATTGCTGCTCGCATTTCGAGAAGGCTTCCATGAATTCAGGCGAAGCGGTTCCGCCATCTGTCTGCCAGATTGTTTCATTTTTGCTGTTACGGTCAATAATGCCGATCAAAAGCCGGTTTTGCCGCGCCATGTCGCTTATCGACGCTTTGAGGCCGGAATATTCCTTGAAACGCCTGTGGTCGAAAAGAACCAGTGGCCCGCCGCAGTCAAGGAAATAGAAGGATATTGGAGGCTTGACCTCGGCGCTGTCGATCCAGCCCAGGCTGTAAGCGCGCGGATCGGTTATGCCTGCGAACATGTTGTCGAGAAACTGTGGGCCGAGAACTTTGCGGGCCGTTTCGATGCTTCCCTTCAGGGCTCGATGGTAGGAAAAGTTCGTGAGATAAGGCCCGATCGAAGTCAATACCGCGAAGACTTCCCGCCATTCTGCTTCACTGTAGGGGCTGGAAAAAGTCATGTCCAGCTTCCGGCCGGTGTTGTCCCAGAATATGTAATCAAATTCGCCGTTGAATAGCGCTCTTTGCTTTTGAAGCCAGTCAATTATCTCACTGGCCGAGGCATTGGCTTCCTTGAATTTCACAAAATTTTCGTGAAAATGCCGGCACCAGAATTCTTCCTGGCTGGTGCAGCGACCCGCTTCGTTGCTGATCTGCTGCACCTGCATGCGCAATTTGAACGCCAGTTCGTCTTCGGCGACCTGATAATATCTGGTGGCGGCGATAAAAACCAGGGCGGCCGGAATACCGACCAGGCAGCCGATGAGCAGCAGCCAGTTCAGCAGCAGTTTTCCCGAAATTTTCCCGTTGTCAGGCATCATGATTCACCACGATAATTGTCAGATCATCATCTGGCCGTGCCGACCAGTTGTCGTAGGCTACGAAAATCTTGCGGTAATAAACTTCGGGATCCGGGTCCCAGGCTTCGATAGCCAGGTGCTTGAGCCGTTCATACCCGAATTCTTCGCCGCTGCTGTTTTTTGCCTCAGCAATACCATCAGTATAGAGCAGTAGCGATTCTCCCGGTTCTACTTTAAAGTCGAAATTGCTGTAGCGGGCGCGTGGCCCTATGCCAAGCGGTGTCGCCACATGTTCGATGAGCTCGGCGCTGCGTTGTGCTGGCTTGATGATGATCGGGAAACAGTGCCCGGCATTTGCAAACGAAAATGTGCCGTCTGCCGGCCGCATCACAAAATACTGAAAAGTCATCATGCGCTTCAGGCGGTCGTTTTTGATCGCAAAAAACATTCGGTGCAGTCGTGAAGTAAGCACTGCCGGATTGATCTTTTCGCTTTCAGGTGCTGTCAGAACGCTTGCTTTGGCCATTGCCATCATCAGACCGGCCGGAACCCCATGTCCGGCAACGTCGCCGATGATCAGACCCCACTGACTGTCGTTTATCTGCAGGCAGTCGTAATAGTCGCCTCCCAGTGTCGTCATGACAACACTGCGGCCGAAAATCGAGAACCGGCCGGCCTTGAAGTGATTGCCGGGAAAAAGACTTTCCTGAACGATTTTGGCGACTTCCAGCTCGCCCAGGCCTTCGATAACCCGGTTAAATACCTGGTTCAGGTGCCCGAATTCATCTTCATCGATAATCGGAATGCGGTGCGCGAAGTTATGAGCGCCAATAGCTATGGTCGCCTGTGCCAGATTGCTTATTGGGGTCAGAAACTGCTTCGAGAGTGTCTGGCCGATGATCAGGGTCAGCAGCAGGCTGAGTAGAGCGCCGGCCATCACCCGGTAACGTAACTGGTCAATTTCCGCATCGATTCTGCTGTCTGGATAAAGCGCCGCCAGAAGAACCGAGTTGAGGTTTTTGCCCTTCAACCCTGTGAACAGGTGCGGTTTGCCGTCTATGTTCAGACTTCCGATCAGGTTTTCGTGAAACCCGGTAGTGCGGGCCATCTGCAGTTTAAGTTCCTCTGGAAAACCGCCGTCAGGCGACCAGCTCTTTTTGCCGTCGATTTTGCTGGCGAAGAGAGGGGCACCGAATGAATTGGCCTGCAGTGAAGCGAAATACCGGTTGAGGTATAGTTCATGAAAAAGGTCATCATCCCAGAAAAGAATGAGAAAATAGCTGGTCTGATAATTGAGCCGGTCGCCAAAAATGTACCAGTAACTCAACTTTCTTATAATGGCAAGATTAATTGTAATGACAAGGCATCGATCGCGATAGATTTTTCTGACGAAATCCGAGTCTTCTGGTGACATGATCGAGCTGAACATGTCTTCGCGTGTTCGCGGAATAATGATGCCGTTACAGAATTTGAGAATTGCCTGTCCAAGCGGTTCAATAAAACTGAAACCGGAGATTTCTTTGTGATTGCCGCCGCTCAGCGAAAAAACCATACCGCTGCTGGCGACAAGATAGACATCTGAAGGATTGAATTTCTCTACGGTCTCCTTGAGACGTATGATTTCGTCTGCGGTAAAAGCCGCTATGGCTCTGCCTTTTTCAATATTGGCGATCTGCTGGTTGAGTTCGTTGGCAAATTCATGTTTCAGCGAAGAGGAGCGTAGATCGAAATCCCGCATCAGCCTGCTGAGATTGCCGGCGATGTCATTGCGCAGCGACTGCTTGCGATTGGCAAGATAATCGTTGGTTATGAAACCGAGAATGGCCAGCGGAGCAAGGTTGGCGAAGAGAAACAGGCCGGTCAGTTTCCAGGCGATCGAAAAGAATTGCTGCTTATATCTGAAATAGACGAAAAGCAGAAAATAGAAGACAAACAGCAGGGCGACTATTCTGAAGAAAACCAGGTCGCGGTTCAGTTCGGCCGACCAGTCAGCGGGATTTTTGAGGGCCAGGCAGAAAGTTCTGATGCCTGGCTGGGGCATACTCATGCAAATGAGCGCGTCTTCGCTTTCGAATACCGGTTCGGAAATGTTCTCGAATCTTGCCAATGCCAGATTGAGAATCGGCCGGTTCTGCTTCGCAATTTCGTTTACGGGAGTTGTGAAATCAGGGCTCAGGGTGAAGCCCGAGATAACCCCATCTTCAAGGCGGTTCAAAGCTTCTGAAATTCTGGTCAGCCCGGAGTGCCCTTTGATCAGGCGGT
>CAZPCO010000279.1:0-2362 GCA_964585025.1 uncultured bacterium
GGCGCGGTCAGTGAGACGGTCGGGGGCAGGTTCAGAGCGCCGGTAAAATTGGCGGTAGCGGCACCGCTGTCTTTGTTGAGCGTATAGGGGTGAATCACGCCATTTGGATTCTTAACAAAAGCAGAAATATTGGCAGAAGCATCAACAAACAGGTTCGCAACTATTGGACCCTTAGGTGGATCTGAGGTGTAGAGCTCATCGGTGAAATAATGATCCCATTCGAGGTTTTTGTTGGTTATACCGTTTATTTCAGTGTAAGCGGTTTTACTGGTGTTCCAGCGACAGACCATCGGAGCTTTCTTCAGCAGATTGTAACCGCTGATCAGATAATCGGTGCTCGAGAATGGCCAGGCTTGATCGATGAGGCCCTGGTTCATCAGCATGCTCTGCTTCGCGCCAGTCTGAAGGTTATGGCTGGTTACCAGGCTCAGCATCTGCTCTGCGTTGCGCCATTCGACAAGCGAATAATCGAAACCCTGCCGCAGAATGCGTTTAATCGTGAATTCTGCAGGTAGAATAGTGGCGATGGCTTCGGTGCCAAGAATCGACTCGTAGGTTACCTGCCAGGCCTGAGTTGGGCCATTGTAACCGGTAAGTTTCCGGGTTGTGTTGTCATAGACCACTTTGATCATGCCGGTCGGGGCAACCTGGTCGAGAAGAGTGGCCATAACCTGCGAATAAATGTTTTCGCTGTTGGCATCGAGCAGTTTGACCGCAGTCAGCAGATTGGCGGCGATGCTCGAACCTGCGGCGGCCATAAGGGTGTCATTGGTGATCGCTTCCTGCAGTGTGGTAGCCAGAAGGTCGGCCTGCAGCTTTGAACCAGGGGGGGATACTTCTACTTCATTTACTGTAGAGGCTTTTAGGTCGCCAGCTCCATGAAAGCTTTTCCAGCCGCTGACGCTGGCGTTTTCCAGCTCGACTCTGACTACTGCCAGGCCTTCCGGCAGTGCAGAGATTGTTGTTTCGGCTTTTTCCGAGACGACATCGACGGTCTTGACTACGGCAAAGGCTTTGTTTGCAGCTGAACCCGGTTGCCGAACCTGCAGGATGATTTTTACCCGACCGGTCATTGCTCCTCTGATCAGGGTACTGGCTGCAAGTCCATCGGCCTGTGGCGGCAGAACGAACTTGATGTTCATCGAAGCATTACCGGTCGTTTCGGCACTCGATAGTGCGGAAGAAGTGCTGGTAGATGAGTCAAAAAGACTGCAGCCGGTAATCAGGGAAAGCAAAATCAGGCAGGCAGCTATTGCTGCCGGCAGGCGGGTAAATCTTGGCATCGGGTTCCTCACAGTTCAGAGTTCAACACAGATAGTGCGGTCAGCGGTTTTTCGGGCTGTATAGAGCGCAACCTGGGCCCGATGTATCAGGGCATCGAGGTCGTCAGTCTGATCACGCAGCTGAGTAATTCCGCATGAAAAGGAAGTTTGCAGGCTATGATCGGTAAATTTGAGTTTCTTCAGACGATCGCTGAATCTGGTAATCACTTCTTCGGCCTGTTTGGCCGTTGTCGATGGCATGTAGAGAATGAATTCATCGATTCCAAGTGAGCCGAGAACGTCGCAGCCGCGAATGTGGCCTTTCAGTTCTTCGGCTGACAGTCGCAAAGCCTCATGAGCGGCTTCGATACCATACAGGTTAATGATGTTTTTGTAGTTGTCCATGTCGAGAATAACCAGAGCCAGAGTGTTTTCAGAAAAAAGAGTACTCTGTATCTCTTTTTCGAGGCGCGAGATGAAAAACTGATGCGAATAAATGCCGGTTTCGGTGTCGAATTGACGAAGTTCTGCGATCATCCGCAGCAGTTCTTCCTTTTCAAGGGCTGCCGAGCAGGCTCCGCACATTGCCAGCAGAAAATTTCGCTCAGCAACGTCTATTTCGATTGGCCGGTCAAAATAGATTGCCATAAAACCGAAGGCGCGGCCTTCCCAGCCGATATGAACGGCGATACAGGTGTCATAGTCGTTCTCGATTTTAAGTTCTTCGTAATCATCACTGTTTTGACTTTTGCAGATGATATTGAAATTTTCTTTGAAAAAGATGCGGCCGATGGTATTGCTGCCGATTCGTTTGTGAAAAGATTGCAGCGCCAGGCGGGTCACTCCGAAAGAATGAGCGATATCGAGATAGGAGGTTTTTTTGTTTTGCAGTGCTATAAAGGCATAAGAAGCGTGCATCTGCGTTTCGAGAGTTTTGAAAACATTCTGAATTACACGGGTGGCGTTTGGTTCGGTCAGATAGCCTCTAAGGGTATGGCACAGAGTGATAAGCAATTTGTCCTGCATTTTGGAATTTCGGCTCCTTAAAGAATGGGTTCAGCTCGGGCAGAACTGCTCGAAGCATTCCTGCAGCAGGCGGC
>CAZPCO010000279.1:2372-5110 GCA_964585025.1 uncultured bacterium
CTCGAGTTCATGGTTCAGCTGGTCGTTGTCAGGGTTAAGGTCGGGGTCGGCAAGTATTTCCTGTTTTCTCTTCTGAAGCAGATCGTATAAGGCATGCAGCTGCCGGCAAAGTTCCGTTTGTGAATAACCTCTGGCTACGGGCATGTAATCTCTCGACTTTCCTGCCTATTATATCAGATACACTGTTTGCTGACTCAGAAAAAATTGCAGAACACATAGTTAACGCCAAATTGATGCAAAATCGATGCAGGGTCGATCAGTTAACCATGTCGTTGTCTATTGGTCGGGATATCGGCCAAGCCGCTAGCTGAGCTGATTTATAGCGACCAGGCCGGCTATTCCTCCTTCGACAAATTCAGGAACCCAGACTTAGGGCCTTGTGTCATTGCGGAGAGCCTGGAGACCATGCTCAGAGATCAGGTGCTATTTCGGAGAACGAAGAGATCAAACTCAGTGGTCAGTTGTCATTGATAGGATCGAACAGATCGAGCTCCGGAATCAGCTGTCATTGAGGGGAGCCTGTAGATCAAACTCAGGAGTCAGGTGTCGTTGCGAGGAGCCTGTAGATCAAGCTCAGGAGTCAGATGTTATTGAGGGGAGCCTGTAGGTCAAGCTCAGGAGTCGGGTGTCATTGAGGAGAGCCTGTAGATCAAGCTCAGGAGTCAGATGTCATTGCGGAGAGCCTGTGGATCAAGCTCAGGAGTCAGATGTCATTGCGAGGAGCGTAGCGACGAAGCAATCTCGAAATTAATAATATTTAATGTATTTCTGTCGCAAAGAAAAAGCCGTTACGAGTTCAGCGTAACGGCTTTTTTGAAGGCAGACAATTATTCGAGGTTCTTTTTGCTGTCTTCGATGATCTTTTTGTAAGCTTCTTCAGCTTTTTTGGTATCTTTCTTGTTCTTGTAGATGTCGGCTAGCAGCAGTCGCAGGCGTGCGGCTTCTTCCGGAGATTCCTTTTCAAAGAAGGTCAACCCTTCGCTGAGAATCTTTTCGGCTTCATCGAGGCGCTCGCTTTTGACGTAAAGCTTCGAAATGTGGTGATAAACCGGCATCACTTTGCCCATGATGTTGTTTTTGAAGAAGGGATTATCTTTGTTCTTTTCAAGCTGGGTGCGGGCCAGATCGATGATCTGCTTCAGTTCGGCGATTGCTTCATCGGTTTTGCCCTGTTCTTCGTAAATCTGCGCCAGGTTCTTGTGTGCTTCGGCCATTGCCATCATGGCAGCGTTGCGCTTCATCTGTTCTGGGCTGGGTTTGAACTTGCCACCCATCGGCCCTGGTCCGTCAGGGCCCATTTCAGCGTTTTCGCCACCAGGCAATTTGCCTTGCGGGCCCGGGCCGGCAGGCTGGGCGTTGACTGAGGCCACCAGACCGACAAGCAGTGCTGCGATCAACATCATCCTGAATTTTCGTTCCATGCGTTCTCCTCCTGATCGGTATTGTAAAAACTTTGTATCTGCACATTTGGCAGGAAACTCACTGATTTTGATTCATCCTCTTCAAAAAAAGTTACATCCGAATAAAAGTTTGTTGCAGCGCTGTCAGCCTGGTCGTAGTCATCATCGATGAAACTGACCAGCTCGATCTGGCTGCCTTGTTCAACAGGTCTTTCGAAGCTTTCGAGCAGTGCAAAACCGGTCACCAGCGCCAACCCGAATACCATTCCGTATTTCAGTCCGTTGAAAAAGTAATGCCAGAAGTCGGGTTCTGCTGTCTGAACTTCTTCGGCTGGCAACTTTTCAGGGAAACAGCGGGCGGTGGCATCGTGCCACTGCGCCTGGGTCAGACCCGGCGGCGGGCTTGTCAATTCCTGGTTGAGCCAGGAATCACATTTGCTGCAGCTGTCGATATGTTTCGCCAGTTCAGTCTCATCACCCGTCGATGAACTCATCAACCTTCTGAATTCTTCACAATTCATGCTGTTCTCCGTCCTTTCCCCTGTTGGCGGCAGACCAGAGCCCGGCGAATCTTTTTCTGGCCCGGAAAAGTATGATTTTTGCATTGTTTTCGCAGACTTCAAGAACCTCAGCCGCTTCACTCAGGGGCATTTCATCCCAGTAGGTCATGATCAATATTGCCCGGTCACGTTCTCCCAGCTGGTCGAGAATTGATTCCACATCGCTTTTCTGTTCCAGGTCGGGAAAATCACCTGCTTTGTCGGGGGGCTCTGCCACCAGCGGCAGTGTTCGCTGATTTCTGCCTGCAAGTCGGATTGCATTGCGGTAAAGAATCTGATACAGCCAGGTGCGTAATCTGGCTTCGCCCCTGAAAGAACCGAGTGCTCTGAAAGCGGCGCTGAAAGTTTCCTGAACAGCGTCTTCAGCATGCAGGCGGTCTTTGAGAATTCGCAGTGCATGGGTGAACAGAAAAGCAGAATGGTTGGCGAAGATTGCTCTGAAGCCTTCTTCGCGGCCATGTAACGCCAGTTTGATCGCCTCTGCATCGTTCATCATTAAATTAGATACACAAGCATATCATTCTGGTTACATCCGAAAAAACAATTTCTTCAACCAAAAGCTTCCATATTTCCGATTCCCGTCATAAACCCGTTTTCAAGCTGCAAGTATTCATCCGCGTCCATCCGGATCTATCCGTGGGCGGCTCTTTCCTAAGACTTCAAAGTGTTTATCCGTGGGAAACTCTTTCCTAAAGCTGCCAGGCGTTCATTCATGTCGATCTTTGGTAATTCATTTCCCCCCGATGACTCAACAGTTAATCTGTGGCGTATATTGACG
>CAZPCO010000280.1:0-5093 GCA_964585025.1 uncultured bacterium
CAGGAAACCGGCCGGCCGGCCTCAGAATATGATCGAACGCCGCCAGGCATAGCCTACGTTTTTGATTATTTAAAGTCTGCTGCCGCGAAAGGCCTGCTCAGAGATCTGAAGCATGAAGCAATCGTCTCCTGCCTCCTTGGGTCTGTGCATTTTTTCATCTTTCGTGATTTCAAGTTGTGTATTCCGGTTTCTGAACAGGAACTTGACGATACTGTAGACATCATTCTGAACGGAGTATTACCCTAATGAATCAACGAATTTTTCTGTTTATGATATGTTCTCTGTTTGTCTGCTCATCTCTTGCCCAGGCTGCCAATCTTGCCGAATTGATCGATCTGGCTGTCGAACGCAACCTCAGCCTGAAAATTTCTGATCTTGAAATTGAACAAAGCTTCATCGAAGAAAAGAAAGTTTTCAACGCCCTGGTTCCAGACGTCGATTTCGCGGTTAACAAAACCCATAAAGATTTCAAGGATAGCTATCAGAAAAATAGTCCTGCCAGCACCGATTCTCTGCTTACTTATTCTTTGAATCTTACCCAAAGATACCCTGGTCTGGGTCGAATTCCGCAAATTCAGCAGGAAATCACCAGACTACAGACCAGTATCAAAAAAACCCGCAAAGACAACCAGAAAATCACGGTTTTGCGCAATCTGATCCGTATCTACTTCAAAATGGTTCGCGACCAGGAATTGATGAAGATTCACGAAACCGATCTTTTTCTTATCGGTGCCCTGATGAAAGTGGCTAAATTGAATGAAGAACTCGGCCTCGTTCTGCACAATGATATTCTGCGTATCGAGGTTGAGCAGTTGAATTCAAATTCTGAACTGATCAAGGCCAAAAATAGTTTTGGTGACTTAAGATACGATCTTGCCGCCATCCTCGACAATCCGAATCCTGAATTGGTGAAACTCGACCTCGCCAATAGCTTGAAGTTTGCTACCGCCAGCCATACCACAGAAACTTTGCTGACTGAGATGTTCAAAATCGACAACGATCTGAACCTGGCACGCAGCGACCTGGAAATTCTCAAGAAAGCCGTGCGCTCGGCAAAGAGCGCCTCACTGCCTACCCTCAGCATCGATGCCTCATACAACTACGGCAGGAAAATTGGACCAATTGAGGGAACCAAAGATTTTTCCACAACTTTCATGCTGACAACCCCCGTCTACAACAACAACGATATCGAGAATGCCGTACGTCTGGCAAAAAAATCTGAAGAAATTGCCGGTTTACGGATCGAAGATCTTACTAACAGCAAGAAAGCGGTTCTTGAAAAAGCCGTAGCCGATTATAACGAAGCTCTGGCCCGTATAAACCTGGCGGAAAAGATGGCAGAGCAGAGCTACGAAAACATGCGGATCGTTTTTACCAGATACAGAGAAGGTGCATCATCGATTGTCGAACTGATCGATGCCCAGCGCCTGCTGACCAATTCTGCAAAAACGGCTATTGAAACCTATTACGATGAGCGCGAACGATTGGCAGAAATTCTGCTGCTGATGCATCGATTCGATGAACTTCGCAGCCTCGATCAGAATGCCTCGCCAATCAATACCGATTTCCTGTTGAAAACCATGAACATTGGAGAAGACAAATGAAACTTTCACACCCATCTCTGCTGTTAGCCTTTCTCTGCCTCGCATCTGCCGTTTCTGCACAAATCAATGTCGTGGTCGAAACACCCCAGATCGGCAATATCCGCAAACTTCTGCAGTTTACCGGTGAAACCAGGCCCATGCTCGAGGCTTACGCCGCCGCCGATGTCGATGGCCCGGTTGCCAAAATAATGGTTGAGGATGGCCAGAAAGTCAGCCAAAACCAGATACTCGGAAAAATCGACGAGATCCGCTTTGCCATTTCCCTGCGCCAGATGGAAGCCGCTCTTGAAAGAGCAAAACAGCAGTATGACGACAACGAAAAAGATTATCAGCGCAACAAAACCCTGTTCGACAACAAAGCAATCACGCAAAAGAGTCTCGACGCAGCTCTGACTAACCTGATCAATGGCAAAACCAACCTTAAACAGGCTCAGGCCGACTACGACAAAGCCAGGCTTGATCTGGACCGCTGCAGCATCAAATCGCCAATTAACGGATATTTCGTCGACCGCTCGATTGAGCTTGGCCAGGCAATGGGCAGAGGCCAGAATATGGGCCGGGTAATCGACCTTGATAACATCTACGTCGATGCACGTATCCCAGAATCAGCGATCAGAAATATCAAAAAGGGTCAGATTTGCCAGATCGAAGACACTTATGAGGGAAGCGTTGAACACATTGACCTTTATGCCGACAATTCCAGATCTTTCAAAGTTCGCATCAAAGTGAAGAACCCCAACCTGTTCTTTCGCGGCAACATGTTCGTTAAAGGCAACATTACTCTCGAAAAACACGATAATGTGCCCCTGTTTTCTTCGCAGGCAATTAGAAATTCCAAGGGTGAACAGTTCGTTTATATTATAGAAAACGGCAAAGCCAAAAAGCAGACCATCGATGTAACCGCTCAGGAAGGCAATCTCTGCTATTCCCGCCAAATCGATGCCAATCAGCAGATAGTGACCGTCGGCCAGGACAACCTGGATGAAAACAGTGAAGTCGTCATCAAACCTGCCAATGGCAACGACAACGTCGCGAGCCAAACCCAGAAAGAAAAATAATCATGAGTATTCCGAGAACATCTATTGCCCGCCCGATTTCGGTTACCATGCTGATGCTCGGCATGGCCCTCTTCGGAATCGGCGCATTTTTCACGCTCAACGTTGCCCTGTTTCCGAATATGGATATCCCGGTTGCCTTCGTCCTGGCTCCTTACCCCGGAGTTGATCCGGCAGAAATGGAAACTATCGTCACTAAAAAAATTGAAGACGAAATCAACTCTGTCGAAGACATCGATAAAATTGAATCATATTCATCAGAAGGCATTTCCCAGACGGTAATCAGCTTCAAATATGGCACCGACATCGATCTGGCTGCCGTAGATCTGCGGGCCAAAGTTGACCAGGCCAAGCGCAATCTGCCCAATGAAATGGAACAGGTCACCGTTTCAAAAGTCGACATCAATGCATTCGCAGTCTTGAACATCGCTCTCGGCGGAGATTTTGATCTGGTCGAGCTCAGACGCATTGCCGACCGTGAAATTAAGCCGGCTTTTCAGCAGATAAGTGGCGTTTCGAATGTTGAGGTTAAAGGCGGCCTTGAACGAGAAATCAGAGTCAAGATCAATCCAGAACGCCTGCTTGCATTTGAACTCACCATCGATGACGTAATTACCGCTGTCGGCAAAGACAATCAGAACACCTCTCTCGGAAACATCAATGAAGGGTCGTTCAAGTATCTGCTGCGTTCAGACGGTCGAGTTGCCAGCCCGCAGCAGCTCGGCAACATCATCATCAAAGAAATCAACCGCCGGCCGGTTTACCTCTCAGAAATTGCCACCATCGAAGACCTGTACAAAGAAATCGAAAGCAAATCCCGCATCAACGCAAAACCTTCGGTTACACTGGAAATAAAAAAATCTGCGGACGCCAACCCGGTAAACATCTCCGATGCTGCGCAGAAGTTGATACCCAAGCTGATGGAAAAATATAAGGGACGACTGAACATAACCATCGGAACCGATCAGACAGGCTTTATCAGAGATACCATTCAGATGGTAAAAGACAACGCCTTTATGGGCGGTATCTTTGCAATCATTGTACTCTTCGTGTTTCTGCAGAATTACCGGTCAACAGTCATCATTGGCACCAGCATTCCCCTGGCGATCATCACAACTTTCGGCCTTCTCAAGTTCCAGGAAGATATTACCCTGAATTTGATGACATTGGGCGGTCTGGCCCTCGGAATCGGTATGATGGTTGACAACGCCATTGTCGTTATGGAAAATATCTATCGATTTTTCTCTGACAATCCAGGCGGCGATCACAAGGAACTGGCAATAAAAGCTACTGAAAAGGTTTTGATGCCTGTAGTCGCGTCAACCGCCACAACTGTGGCAGTTTTTCTGCCCATCGGCTTCATCCCCGATCTCATTGGCGACATCTTTTTCAACATGTCTCTGGCCATTATTTACTCTCTGCTGGCCTCTCTCGTCGTTGCTGTAACCTTCGTGCCCATGCTCTGTTCTCGATTCATGAAAATGGATGGTCTTTTCCTGGAAGAAATCATTGTCCGCACCTATAGAGCCCTGATTGACTGGCTGAAAAATCATCCAAAAAAATCACTGGCCGCTCTTGCTGCTCTGATAATCCTGCCGACAATCGGCTTCTATAAGGGAATGAGCAACCCGGCCATTACAAAAATGCTTGCAGGCACGCCACTGGCAGGGTATACCTTCAATCCTGGAACAGACAGCCTGCTCGCAGCAACTGCACTGGTAATATCGCTGGTGTTCCTGCCGCTGCTGCTGGCTGCGGCTTCCTGGGTTTTCAACAAATTTTGTACTCTGTTCGTTTTTCGTCTGGTTAACCTGGCAATGGCCGCCTGCATTGCAATATACGGAACAGCTCTGCGCATTCTTCTGCAGCGCTGGTATCTGCGATTGGGCTATTGTCTTCTGATTCTCGCCATTTTTCTCTTCAGCGTTAAGATGCAGCCGGCTATGACATTTTTCCCACCGATGGATCGCGGCGAGGTAAACATTGAATTTGAAACCCCCGAAGGTACCAGTGTCGAAAAAACTGACGAAATTACCAGACAGATTGAAACCATTCTACTGGCAGTTCCAGAGATTCACACGGTAATTACCAGCTCATCAGTTGGCAAGGGTCTGCTGGCGGTAAAACTCAAACCCAACGACCAACGCTCAAAAACGACGAATGACATCATTCGCGAAGTGCGTGGCCCGGTCAATGCAATTCCCGGCATTCGAACCATCAACTTCAAAGAACCTGGAATGGGAAAACCATCGCATGGAAAATCAATCCAGATCGAAGTTATGGGCGACGATTTTGCGGTAATCGAAGGACTTTGCCAGCAGATTTACGATCGTATCAAAGACATGGATGGCATAAAGGATCTTGAAAGTGGCCTCAAATCGGGCCGTCCTGAAGTCAGACTTGTCTTTGACCGCGAAAAAATACGTGACATGGG
>CAZPCO010000281.1:0-5049 GCA_964585025.1 uncultured bacterium
GGCCAGGCGGGTAAAAATATCGAAGCGCAGCATGGCCATGCTTTCTTTGAGCGAAGCTCTGGCTTTGTAGGTGATGATGTTTTCGTTGGCAAAATACATATGGAACGGCCCCTGCGACGACAGGCTGTCGATGTCGCCAAATGGAATAGCGCCGTAGCGGGGGTCGCCTTTGCCGAACAGACCTATGTCTGCGCCCCAGTCTGGCTCATCGGAAAGCAGGGCCAGCCAGGTCGAAAATGGCAGAATAGTGTTCTGATTAATTGCTGAGAAGCCGAACTGGCCGGCAAATTCCTGCGAAATTCTGATGCTTCCGAGGCCGGTTTCCTTGATGCCAAGCAGTTCAAGAAATCTCTTGCTGGTGAGCTTTCCAGCGCCGTCGCCAAAAATATAATTGTGATTTTCGGCGCTCAGCAGCAGTTGCTGGTATTTGTAGGTTTTCAGCTTCCAGAAGTAGAAATCACGAAATACAGTTTTGATCGCCTTTTCATTCTTACGTATAAAGGCATCGAGGCTGCTCTGCTTTGCTTTGGCCTGCATTACCGGCAGCTGCTTTTCGAGGCTGTTGCTGACGATTCTGGTAAAGTAGAAATGGTGATCCCAGGCCTGGACCTGGCCACAAAACAGACATGCGGCAAAAATAAGAGCCAGGACGATTCTGGTTCGTTTCATGATTCTCTCCTGAAAAATACCCTGCTCATTGTACATATAATTAAATGATTCTATGAATTACAGGCTAATGTGTCAATCTTTACTGACCCGTTAAAAACTTCTGCCTGTTTGCTGATCGCTTCGATTCTCTTCAGATTTACTTTTGCTGATTTTGCCGTTTATAATCAGCCCTGGATGGCTGTTGCATTCTCTGCGTATAGTTTGCTTCCGGGATGTGCCGGTTTTTATAGATATCAACGAGGTTTTCACATGTATAAAGCTGCCTGTGATCTATTGGTTCTTTGTCTGCTGCTGATTTGCAGCCCCATGAATGCCGCCGTATTGCACCTGCTCGTGACCGTTCCAGAGACTACTCCAGGCGATGCCATGGTCTGTCTCACAGGCAATCATGATTTACTGGGCAACTGGGACGGTAAAGGCATGCAGTTGACCAGAACCGGGCCGCGCCAATATGAATTGCATGCCGAGTTCCCGGCTGGCAGCGAACTTGCCGGCAAATTCACCCGGGGTGATTTTACCAGTGTCGAAAAAGATGCTCAGGGGCGCGAAATTCCGGATCGGCATCTGCGTATCGGCGTTGCAACCGCCAGTCTGACGGTTGCAGCCTGGGCCGATCAGATTGCCGGCAAACCGGTCGAGCCGGTTGTAACTGGTGACCACAGGGTTCTACGGGCCGTTGCCTCGCGCTATCTTGACAAAGTCCGTGACGTTATCGTCTGGTTGCCGCCTTCTTACGCAAAAGGGCAGCAGCGTTACCCGGTTCTGTATATGCACGATGGTCGTAATCTTTTTGATGCAGCTACCGCTTTTGGCGGAACTGAATGGGGCGTCGACGAGGTCATGGCCGATGGCCTGGCGGCCGGAAAATGGTCTGAGACTATTGTCGTCGGCATCGACAATACTGTCGACCGCATGAGTGAATATACTCCTTTTCCAGACCCCAAGCACAAAGGCGGTAATGGCGACAATTATCTGCGATTTGTCGTCGAAGAGCTCAAACCCATGATCGATAGAGAATTCCATACCATTTCAGATCGTAGTCACACCATTATTGGCGGTTCGTCTCTGGGCGGCCTGATTTCTCTGCATGCGGTCACCGCTTATCCAGAGGTTTTTGGCGGCGTCATCGCCATGTCTCCATCGGTCTGGTGGGGCGGCGGCGCAATTATCGAAAGACTTATCGCGGCTGGTATCGAATCATATACCGGTCATATCTGGGTTGACATGGGCACACGCGAAGGTGCCGAGGCAATCGAATTTTCGCGGAAACTTGCTTCTGAGCTTGCTGCCCGGGCGCCTGCCTTCAAAGGCCTGCGTTATCGCGAATTTATCGGTGCCACCCATTCCGAAAAGTCCTGGCGGCAACGTTTGCATCTGCCACTGCAATACATTCTCAGATATCGATAATCATTGTCGCGCTATCCTGTCCTGCCTGGCCTCAACGGCCAGGCGTCTGATGCTGCTGGAACACATGGATGCGGCATCTGCGGCATTTCAGGTCGGCTACGAAAGCCCGTCGCAGTTCAGTCGCGAATACAGCCGCCTGTTCGGCGCCCCGCCGGCGCGCGACGTCAGCGGCCTGCGGCAGATAACCACGGACGCCTGACGCCCAGACCATTCGGCAGTTAGAGCTTTATCAGCTCGTATGCTCTGGTTCCGAGGCCGATTTTTTCGGCGTGTTCGAGGCATGAGCGCCATTCAGACTCAGGCCTTGAGTTGGTAAAATGGTCTTTACGGTCGACGAAATCCGGCTGGGCAAGGTTGTTGGCCAGCTGGCTGCCAGGAAGCGGTTCGGCCTTCATGCATGCATCGACACAGGCCTGATCAAGAGCCAGAGGGTCAAAAGAGGCGAACATACCAATGTCTGGCAATATAGGCACATCGTTTTCGCCGTGGCAGTCGCAGTTCGGTGAAACATCCACTACCAGAGAAATGTGAAAGTTTGGGCGGCCGTCAATTACAGCCTTGGTGTATTCTGCCATGCGTCGGTTCAGCATTTCGACTGCGGCGCTGAAATCAAAAGCGATGGCGTCGAAGTTGCAGGCTCCAAGACAGCGACCACAACCGACGCAATTTTCCAGATTCACCCGCATTTTTCTGGCGGCTTTGTCAAACTCAAGGCCGTGGTTGGCACATGCTTTAAGACAGGCTAGACAGCCCCGACATAGGGATTCATCGATCTTTGGAATGCCACTGCTGTGTTGTTCGGTTTTTCCGGCACGTGAACCGCAACCCATGCCGATGTTTTTTATGGCACCGCCAAAACCGGTTGCTTCATGCCCTTTGAAGTGCGTCAGGCTGATGAACACATCTGCATCCATGATTGCCCGACCAATTTTCGCTTCTTTAACATACTCGCCGCCAGACACGTGAACCAGAACGTCGTCGGTTCCTCTGAGCCCATCACCGATCAGAATTGGGCAGCCGGCGCTGAGCGGGGTGAATCCGTTTTCCCATGCGCACTGCAGATGTTCGAGAGCGTTTTTGCGGTAACCCGGATACATGGTGTTGCAATCGGTCAGAAATGGCTTGCCGCCAAGCTCTTTAACCACGTCGACCACGGCTTTTGCATAGTTGGGGCGCAGATAACTCACGTTTCCAAGTTCGCCGAAATGCAGTTTGATGGCGACGAACCGGCCATCCATGTCTATCTGGCCGATTCCGGCATGTTTAACGAGCTTTTTGAGCTTGGTCGGCAGTCCGTCTCCGAAAGCCATGGTGTGGAAATCGGTGAAATAGACTTTTGCTTTTTCCATCTTTGCATTCTCCCGGTTCATCGAATTCATATTGCCCTGTATCTCGAATTACATAGCCTATTGTAACGATTCGAATGACTCGATGCCAGAAGTTTCGTACAATCAGGCCCGTTTCCGGTCACTATTCTGACTTATGCTTTCGCTCTGCTCAAGGCATTCGATTATATGCAGCCAGTTTTGCCTCGAAAACTGGATTAGATAGAAAAACTCAAAACGGCAGCGATATTTTTTTCAATCTTTCCAAAATCGCTTTTCACAATCCGGCCCAAATGCTTTTTTATTCTATCTTTTTTGACCGTTTGAAGAATTGCTGTCGCGAGAGAAGGCACTTTTAAACCGGCTTTTTCCCAGTCGACTATCTTTGTATCACCCTTGCAGATTTGTTTGACGTTGCTGGTTATTGCAGAAACAATGACTTCATTACGGGATTTATTGTAATCGTTGTCGCTCAATATCAGAGCCGGTCTTAACTTTGCCCCTAAGCCGTCCGAAAATATAACTTCTACCAGGATTATGTCGCCACGATTAATCTTCATCATAAACAGCATCCTGATCGTTGTTCCATAAATCTTCAAGCGCTGAACACGGATAAGTCATCATTGCAGTCAGATCGCGAGCCTCAATTTCCCTGGCAATCTTTTCGTGAATTGACTCAAGAACGAATTCTTTGACACTTTTCCCGGAAAGAGCTGCTACCGCTTTTACTCTGCGGCGTTCTTCAGGGGTCACATCGATACTGATGCGCTCTCTTGCTGCTGGCATAATAAACCTCCAAAATACGAGCCTATTTATAATATTACACAAATGTGACATTGTGGCAATGTGTGGTTTTACCATTCATTATGAAAAACTAAAAGTGTTTTGTTAACTGCGTATTGCCAGGTTTATTCTGCCCCCAAAAATTGTTTTCTGCACAAAATGAGGTTAAAATTGTGCAGGGAAAAGCGTGCCGTGAGTCGCAATCCGACCAGCCTGCAAAAGAGACGTTATGGGCGGCCGGGATCTGCCATTAACAGGAAAAGGCAATGCATATTTATCATCAACCATTAGCTCTGCTGCAAAGGCTGATTCAGTTTGATACCACCAACCCGCCGGGAAACGTGGCGGCATGCGTTGCTTTTATTAACGAGATTCTTCGCGATGCAGGCATAGAAACGAAATTGATCGGCAAAACGCCGGAGCGACCAAATCTTGTCGCCCGCCTCGCCGGTCAGGGCCAGGCGCCACCCCTGCTGCTTTATGGGCACATCGACGTAGTGACCACTGTCGATCAGAATTGGCAACACCCGCCTTTTGCCGGCAAAATCGCCGACGAATTTCTCTGGGGCCGCGGCGCCCTCGACATGAAGGGCGGAATTGCCATGATGCTGTCGGCATTCATACGGGCCAAGACCTGTAACCTGTTGCCACCCGGCGATATAATTCTGGCCGTGGTGTGCGATGAAGAAACCGGCAGTAACTTTGGGGCGCGATTTCTTGTCGAAGAGCATCCAGAGTTGTTCAAAGGCGTGCGTTACGCCATTGGCGAATTCGGCGGATTTACCTTCAGCATCGGCAATAAAACCTTTTATCCGATTCAGGTTGCGGAAAAGCAGATGTGTTGGCTCAAAGCAACAGTTCGCGG
>CAZPCO010000282.1:0-3143 GCA_964585025.1 uncultured bacterium
CCGGAATGGGGCACTCAGGTTTGGCAGAACTTTTTCCAGAAAAATGCCGGCGCGTGGATCGTGGCTGTGCCCGTAGGTTGCCCGCACCCCGGTAGAGATGAACTGCACAGCCCGGTCGAGAGCGACGGGAAGACTGTCGCCCTGCATCAGGCAGCCGGTGACGACACTGGTAAAAGTATCGCCTGTGCCCGGGTAATTGGCGGGGATGTAGTCGCACTGCACTTTCCAGGTGCGGCGGTCATCGTTATTGTAGGCATAGACGAATGTCTGTTTTTTGCGGTCTGATTTGTTGACATTGGTGATGATGACGATACCCGGACCTTTTTCGCTTAGAGCTTTGAGAATGCGCTTGAGCTCTGCTTCTCCAAGCTTTTCGCTGTATGGAATATCGAGCAGGGCGCAGGCTTCAGTAAGATTGGGGGTAATCAGGTCGGCGCGCGATATCAGGGTTTTCATTTCGCTGACCATGTCTGGGGTCATTGAATCATAAAGCCGGCCATCGTCGCCGAGAACCGGGTCGACGACCACGAGTTGCCCCGGGGCTCTGAAGTGATCGATGAATTCCTTGACGATCTCGATCTGCAGGTGTGAACCGAGAAAGCCGCTGTAGATGGCGTCGAAAGTCAGATGAAGTGATTTCCAGTGATCGATGAATTCACGCATGTGCGCGGTCAGGTCAACGAGTTTGAAGCCGGCAAGTTCGGTATTCGACGATAATACTGCAGTTGGTAGCGGGCAGACCTGAAAGCCCATCGAAGTCAGAATAGGAATGACAACAGTCAGAGAGACACGACCGAAGCCAGAGAGATCATGAATTGCGGCAATGCGCTTGACCGGGTGGCGAAACATGTTCAGCTCAGCGAGATTGCCGTAACCGGGCAGGAATCGGCAGCTTCTTTTGCCGATGCTTCGTTTTCCGGGGCAACGGGTTTCTGGATGACAGTGGATTTGCCGTCATTCAGTTTAAAAACGGCCGGGCAGATCATTTCGCACTGCCCACAACCGATACAGATGTCATGGTCTACAAATGCTTTCATGGTGATGCTCCAAAGAAAGTTAAAGGGCTCAACACCTCTTTTCAGGATAAAGCGTTGAGCCCGGTAAAGCAAGTGAGAATCAGTCGAGTGTGTGAATGACCATGCCGGAGCGCAGTTTGGGCTCGAACCAGGTAGATTTGGGTGGCATGACCTCGCCGCTGTCAGCAATCTTCATCAGCTGTTCGATAGAAGTCGGGAACATGGCGAAGGCGACGACAAATTTACCGCTGTCGACGATCTTTTCGAGTTCTTTTACGCCTCTGATGCCGCCGATGAAATCGATGCGTTTATCGGTGCGCGGGTCGCCGATGCCGAGAATCGGATTGAGCAGGTTGTTCTGCATGATTGACACATCGAGGCTGGCGACCGGATCTTTGGCATCGAATGAGCCCGGCTTGGCGGTCAGCTTGTACCAGGTGCCCTTGAGATACATGCCGAAGGTGTTCGCCGCAGTCGGCTTCTTATAATCCTGTTTTTCGATGGTGAACTTTTCGCCGACCTTCTTGAGGAAGTCGGCTTCGCTGAGCCCTTTCAGATCGTGAACGGCGCGGTTGTAGTCCATGATCAGCAGGTGATTGTGCGGGAAAATTACCGACATGAAGAAATTGTATTCTTCATTTCCGGTGTGTTTCGGGTTCTTTTCGGCACGAACTTTGGCGATGCGGCAGGCAGCCTGAGTGCGGTGATGACCGTCTGCAACGTAAAGAGCCGGAATCTGGGCAAATTCAGCCGTGATTTTTTTGCCCCATTCAGCGTCTTTGACAACCCAGAGAGCGTGTTGAATGCCGTCTTCTGAAGTGAAGTCGACTTCGGGCGGATTCTTGGTGATCTGATCGACCAGCGTGTTGATCGCGGTGCGGGCGGGGTAGGTCAGAAATACCGGGCCGGCGTTACAGTTGGTCAGGTCGACGTGTTTCAGACGATCTTCTTCTTTGTCCTTGCGGGTGAATTCGTGGCGTTTGATTTTGCCGTCCCAATATTCCTGGGCGCTGCAGCAGCACATCAGGCCGGTCTGCGCACGGCCGTTCATGACCTGGCGGTAAATATAGAAATATTCGCCGGCATCGCGAACCAGCCAGCCCTTCTGCTGAAACATCTTGAAATTTTCGACGGCTTTGTCATAAACCTTCTGGTCATAGAGGTTGATGCCGGGGTCGAGGTCGATTTCGGGTTTGTTGATATGCAGGAAAGACTGCGGGTTGCCTTTTGCCAGTTCACGGGCTTCATCAGAGTTGATGACGTCGTATGGGAAAGATGCCAGTTTCGGGGCGATGTCTTTCGGTGGGCGCAGGCCTTTAAAGGGTCGTACTATAGCCATTTTCCTTCTCCTTGAAGAGTGATTTCTGATGAGGCATCCTAGCAATACCGGGCCAAACTGTCAACCTTGCATGCAGATCAGCAGAAAATCTCATTTGCCACGCAGAAACTGTCGGGTTTTCTTTATTCCTGGAAAAAATCATCGCGACAAACTTCTATATATAATGACGGGTAGGTGTTTAATAAGACAGTAACTGTTTAATTGACAACTGTCGAAAAACCTGTATGCTTAAGACATGGAAGAAAAAAAATACAGTATCGGGCAGCTGGCTGAGCTATCGGGTGTAAGCCGTAGAACCATCAGATTCTATGTTCAGTCTGGTCTGCTGGCACCGCCTGCCGGTGCCGGTCGTGGGCATTATTATACTGAAGAACACCTTCTTACGCTGCAGCGCATCGCTGCTCTCAAAGAGAACAACCTGTCTCTAGAACAGATCGATGCCCGTTTGCGTGGTCACGAGTCTTCAGAGCCACAATTGCCGGCCCCGACCACCTGGGTGCGCATCGAAGTATGCCCGGGTATCGAACTGAATGTTCAGGGGGGGCGTTACCCGGTAACCCCGGCCAGATTGAAGAGGCTGCACAGATTTGTGCAGCAGCTTTTCGGTGAAATCCAAGATTCAGGAGAGGTTTATGACAAATTGTCGAATGATTGACAAGATTACTAATAAAGAGATTCCTCTGAAGGCTTTTGCGGTGAAGGGCATCGTGAACGGGTTTACCGCAAAATGGCAGGTAACTCAGCAGTTCGCGAATGATGAAAGAGTTGCAGTCGAGGCGCTGTACACC
>CAZPCO010000282.1:3153-5037 GCA_964585025.1 uncultured bacterium
TTCCGCTTCCGGCCGATGCCACTCTGAGCGGTCTCAAGATCATGACCGGTGATAAAACGATTTATACGCGTGCCGAAGAACGTGAGAAGGCATTCGAAGAATACGATGCGGCCATTCAACAGGGCGATGGCGCCTATCTTCTCGACCAGGAACGCTCCGATCTCTTTGTCATGAATCTCGGCAATCTTCTTCCAGGGCAGAAGGTCGAAGTGCAGATCAGCATGTTTCAGCTGCTGCAGGCCCAGGCCAACGGGGCGCGTGTTTCTTTTCCGGTTGCTGTGGTTCCGAAGTATTTTCCGGCGTCCAGCACTGCCGACATCACCGAGTGGGAACGAATAACCCCTGAATTTGCCAGTCATGTTCCCTATGGTTTCAGCTTTGCGCTGAAAATCTTGCAGAGCGGGCGTATCAGGCTGGTTGAGTCGCCAAGCCATAAAATACGGGTCGAATATGGCGATAACGAGGCAGATATCAGTCTTTATCAGCAGCAGGCCATGCCTGATACTGACGTGGTAATCAATTTTGAGCTTGCCGACAAGGCTGAGCCGTCGCTGGCTCATTGCGTTCACGATGGCAAAGAGCATATCCTTTTCGAACTCTTTCCTGAGTTTGCAGAAGAAGAACAGGTCCTGCGCCGCAAAGAAGTCGTGTTCGTCGTCGATTGTTCTGGTTCCATGGCCGGCGACTCGATACGCGAAGCGGTTAACGCCCTGCAGCTTTGTATCAGATCGCTGAATGAAGGTGATCTGTTTCAGGTCATCTGTTTTGGCAGCAGCTGGCGAGCCCTGTTCGACAGGCAGCTGGTTCTCGATGACACTACTCTCAAAGCTGCAACAGCAAAGATTGCGACTATTGATGCCAACATGGGTGGCACCGAGATTCTATCTGCCCTTGATGGCGCTGTAAAATCGCTGACGAGCGAATTTGCCGACCTGATAGTCTTTACAGACGGGGCGGTCGGCAACGAGAAACAGGTATTTGACCTCGTTACGTCACAAAGCCGGCGCTGCCGCTTCTTTGCATTCGGCATCGGTAACGGCGCAAGCGAATCATTGATCAGAGGCATCGCCGGGCGCGGCAACGGCTGTGCCGAGTTCATTTTTCCCGGCGAGCGTATCGAGCCAAAGGTGCTCAGGCAGTTCAACCGCATGGCTGCGCCGTTTCTGAACGATGTGACCATCACCTGGAACCGTCAGGTCGAACAGGTGCCGGCGAAGATACCGGCAATATTCAATGGCGAAGCGCTTCGAATTGCGGCCAGATGCACAACTGGCAAGGCCCTGTCGGCCGGTTTGTGTGTCGAGCTGAAAGCAAAGCTGGGTGACCGGGAATTTGTATTCAAGGCTGACAGGCTGCGGGCTGCCGCGAGCGATGTTCCGGCTCTGTGGTGGGCGAAACAGCGAATCAAAGAACTCGAAGCGGTAGATTCTGCAGCCGGCAGTCAGCAGCGGCGAATTAAGGCCGATAAAGGGCCGGCAACGATCATCGAGATTTCGAAGAGTTATGGCATTGTCAGTTCGATGACCAGTCTGATTGGGGTAGAAGAGCGCAGAGATGCTGAAAAGAACGATGGCCGCGTCGAACTGCGGCGCATTCCGGTAATGGTTCCGGCGGGGCGTAGTTTCATGGATAAAGCTGTAATGTATTCAGTTCAGGCTTTAAGTGCAGGTATTGGTTCATCAACAGGTGAACTTATGGGGTCATTTTTACGCGCCTCTGGCGCCGAAAACCTTGCTTCTCCCGGCGGGCGCAGGTCTTGCCCGTCCCCCAAAATGCTTTGCGAGGAAGCGCGTGCCATTCCACTGCCGCCGCCCGCACCTGCACCAGCAAAGGGCCTGGGCGATGACCGCCTGATCGAGATTCTTATACACGCAGGCGCAGATG
>CAZPCO010000283.1:0-5021 GCA_964585025.1 uncultured bacterium
GAACGAACAACAGACTCCCGTCGTAGAAGTTTTCTCCTCCCAGGGTGGTTTTGAGGAAATGGGAATCAACATGCAGAGCATTCAGAGCATGATTGGCAATATCCTGCCCGGGCGCAGTCGCCGCAAACGCGTAACGGTTGCCCAGGCCCGTGAAATCTTTTTCACGGAAGCGATGAACCAGCTCATGGAGCATGAAGATCTGCAGAAGGAAGCGCTGACACTGGCTCAGGAAAGCGGCGTCATCTTCATCGACGAGATCGACAAAGTTGCCTCTTCCTTCGTCAGCAAAACCGGCCCGGACGTATCCCGCGAAGGAGTGCAGCGCGATCTGCTTCCCCTCGTTGAAGGCACAAGCGTCATGACCAAGTATGGCATGATCAAAACCGACCACATTTTGTTCTTTGCAGCCGGGGCTTTCAACGTCAGCAAACCTTCTGACCTGATTCCCGAGCTTCAGGGAAGATTTCCGGTGCGCGTTGAATTCGACAAACTCAGCAGCGAAGATTTCAAACGCATTCTGACCGAACCAAAAAACTCGCTGGTCAGACAATATCAGGCAATGCTTGCGGTCGACAATCTCGATGTAGCATTTACTGACGAAGCCATCGAGCGTGTCGCCCATTATGCCTGTGAAGCAAATGAAATGCATGAAAATATTGGTGCTCGCCGGTTGCACACCATTATGGAGCAACTGATGGACGAAGCTTCATTTTCTGCTCCTCAGAGCCTGAGTGGTCGATACGAAATTTCACGTGAAACAGTGGACCGCGTAATCGCTCCTTTGATGAAAGACCGTGACCTGGCAAGATTCATTCTCTGAAATTCAAGGCTGAAGGGGGAAATCAAGATGTTCGAACGACTGACCGGCACCGCAACCTTTAATCTTCTTGGTAAAGGACTGGATGTGTCATCGAAACGACATGCGGTTATTTCCAACAACATCGCCAACGTCAACACGCCTCTTTTCAAGCGCCAGATTGTAACTTTCGAGGATCAGATGGCAAAGGTATTCGACGGCAAAGTCGACATCGTCGGCCGTCGTGAAGATGACCGGCATATTCCAATCGGCGAATGCAACTATATGGATGTCGACCCGGTCACAATCAAAGACCGAATCCACGTTATGCGCAACGACAAAAACAACGTCGACATCGATGTTGAAATGAGCGATCTGGCCAAAAACACCATGACTTACCAGATTCACTCAACACGTCTGGCTTCGATGTTTGCCCAGCTCAACGACGTTATATCGCGCGGAGGTAAAGCCTGATGGGTATCTTCAGAGGCATTGATATTTCAGCTTCCGGTCTGACAGCAGAACGCCTGCGCATGGATGTCATCTCCAACAACATCGCCAACGTCAACACAACCCGTACCGAAGATGGAGAGCCGTTCAGAAGAAAGATGGCAATTTTTCAGGCCCGCCATGCTTACGGTCAGCGCCCCTATCTGGATCGCATCAACCCACAGGAACCCGGCAAAGGTGTGAGAGTCACAGCGATCATGGAAGATATGAGTCCGTTCAAGATGGAATACGATCCAAACCACCCGGATGCGGACTCTGAAGGTTACGTAAGACGCCCCAACATCAACATTGTGCACGAAATGGTGGACATGATTACCGCAACTCGTGCCTATGAAGCAAACGTTACCTGCATCAACTCGGCCAAAGATATGACCAATTCCGCCCTGAACATAGGTTCGCGAGGTTAATGAATGAAAATCGACACTAATCACCCGTTGCACGGCGTGAGATCAAAGCCAGAACGTCCTCAGACCAACGCCAAAGAGCAGTGGAATTCTTTTCTCGACCAGCTGCAGACTGCAATCAGCGAAGTCGATCAGTTGGGCAAAGAATCTGAGAAACTCACCCAGGATGCCGTTCTTGGGCGGGTCGAAAATCTGCATGATGTAATGATCGCGGCTGAAAAAGCCAAAACAGCAATGAACCTGACCCTGGAAGTAAGGGGTAAAGCAATTGAAGCCTACAAGGAAATCATGCGGATGAATTTTTAATTTTTAGTCTTTACAGATTTGCGTGGCCGTACTATAAATAAATATCCAACCACGCCAGAAAAGAATCAAGTGCACGACAGAGTAGGGAGTAGCAGGCAATGAACGAATTTCTTCGGCAGTTATGGGAATCGATCGTCAAATTGCACCGGGCACCGCGGATTTGGCTGACAGTTTCAGCAATGCTGCTGACCGCAGGAATTATCGGTGCAACTTCCTGGAGATCCACTGAAGAATTCGTCCCTCTTTTTACCGAACAGATAAATATTGAAGATGCTGCCGCGCTCACAGCCAGACTCACCAGAGACAATATTCCCTTCAGGCTCAGTAAAGGCACAACAGAAATTCTCGTGCCCCCTTTCGACCGACCGGCAATTCTGATGCAGCTCGCTTGTGAAGGGAGCTGCAGACAATGACAGAATTTCTACGTCAGTTATGGGAACCGATCGCCAAACTACCCCGTGCCCAGCAGATAGGTCTGGCGGCCTTTGTAATTCTGATAACGGTCGGGGTAATCAGTGTGTCGATGTGGGGCACACAGAAGGAATACATTGCCCTGTTCGAAGAACAGCTGAAAATTGAAGATGCCGGCAAAATCACCGCCAAACTTACCGAGCTCAACATAGATTACAAACTTGGCAAAGACTCAACCGACATTCTGGTGCCCCTTACCGACAAATCATACATTCTGCTGCAGCTGGCCCAGGAAAAGTCTCTGCCCCAGGCAAAGCCTGGCTGGCAGAAGCTTATCGACGAACGTTCGATTTTTGCCGGAACCACACAGCAGGAATTCGATCTCAATTACGTTCGAGGTCTGCAGAACGAACTAGAAACCACTCTTAAGCGCATGGGGCCAATCGAAGAAGCCAACGTCAGCATTACCAAGCCCAAAAAGGAAGTATTCAAGGAAGACCAGAAAGAGCCTTCAGCCGCCATTCTTCTGCAACTGAAACCAGGCGCTGAAATCAACCAGGAACAGATTCGCGCTATCAGAGACTGGGTCTGCTCAGCAGTAGAAGGCCTTCAGCCCGATAAGGTGCGCATCGCCGATACCGAAGCCCGCGATCTGACCAGGGTCATTGAAGACGAAGAACTGATGACCCTCGACAAGTCTCAGACCACACAACTCAAAATCACCCGTGACCGTGAAAAGCATCTGCGCACCGAATTGACCCAGATACTCGAGGGAATGTTCGGCTATGGCCGTGCTCTGGTGAGCGTGCGCCTGGACATGGATTTTGACCAGAAGGAAGCGGTCAGTGACGTGGTCATTCCACCGATTGAAGGCTCAAACACCGGCATCGTTCTTTCCGAGAAACTCGAAAACGAAAAATACGAGGGCCGCGACCTGGTTGAAGATGGAGAACCGGGGGTAAACTCAAACCTGCCCCCTGGTGCACCGAGCTACCCCGGCACGGAGAACACCACTATCAACAAATATGAGCGTGACGGCACAATCCGCAACTATGAAGTAACCAGATCAAAAGAAAAATTTGTCAAAGAACAGGGCACCATCAGACGTCTGACCGTTTCTGTAGTATTGAACGATGACCCTGAACGCCTGAACACACTGACCGATCAGATCACCGAAATCGCCAAACAGACAGTTGGTTTCGACAAGGTTCGCGGCGACAAGATATCGCTGATGGTAATGCCATTCAAGAACGACGACGCAGAGGCAGCCAAAGCAGCCATTGCCCTGAAGAAAGAGCAGGAGAAACAGATGTTCATGATCGTTGTTGGCCTCCTCATGTCATTCCCGGTTTTCCTGGGTGTGATCTATATTTTTGTCAGAGTATCGAGAGCCAGAGCTCTGGCCAGAGAGCAGCAACGTCTGCAGGAAGCGGCCTCTGAAGCCGAAGCGCTGCGTCAGAGACGTGAGCAGCAGCTTTTCCAGCAGAACGAACAACAATGGAAAGACTGGGAACGCCGCTTCAAGGATGTTAAAAACTTCTTCCCGGAACTCACCGATATTGAGGAAAAGAAACGCAAGGTTCAGGATCTGCGCCTGGCCGCTTATCAATTTGCCTCTGAGAATGATGCCCTGCCTCCTGACTTTGAAGAAATGACCCCTGAAGAGCAGTTCATCTACCGTGAAGCCTTTCAGAAGAAGTCCGATGGCACTCTCACCGAAGGGCTCGAACGGCTCTCATCAATCGTTGCCGAGCGTGACCGTGAGCGTGAAGAAGAACTGGCCCGGCTCAACCAGCAGGCCAACGCCCGCGAATTCCTCGAAGAACGCGTCAGAACACTCATTGAAACCAAGCCTGATGATGCCGTACAGGTGGTTCGCCTGTGGTTAACGAAGTAACGAAGGAGAACGACTACCTTGGCCGCAGACAAGATACCAGTAACGATCAAACCTGAAGATTTACCGATTCTCGACATACCAGGTCGGGCCAAAGCGGCCATTCTGCTTATCTTTCTCGGACCGGAAACCAGCGGTTACATTCTTCAGTCATTGACCGACTCGGAAATAGAAATTCTCACTATCGAAATTGCCAAAGCCCGCAAAGTCACCACCGAAGAAAAGCTTTCTGTGTTGTTTGAATTCGAACAATTGATGATGGCAAGGAAGTTCTTCTCTGAAGGCGGCCTGGAATATGCCAAGCATCTGCTCGAAAAAACCATCGGTCCGGGCCGGGCTCTCGAAATTCTCGCAAAAATGGGCACTTCTTTGCAGGTTCAGCCCTTTGAAGCCGCCCGCACCGCCGATCCTACTCAACTGGCAACTCTGATTCAGAACGAGCACCCGCAGACAGTGGCTTTGATTCTTGCATATCTGCAACCGGAAAAGTCGGCGGTTATTCTGCAGTCCATGACTCCAGATACCCAGGTTGAAATTGCCAAGCGCCTGGCTTTGATGGATAGAACCAGCCCCGAAATCACCAGAGAAGTCGAAAACTACCTTGAAGAACGCCTGTCTTCGATCATCGGCCAGGATTTCACCAGCGTCGGCGGTATCGATTCTCTTATCGGCGTCTTGAATGCCGTCGAGCGCGCTACCG
>CAZPCO010000284.1:0-4981 GCA_964585025.1 uncultured bacterium
TTGCGTATGTCTTTTTAGTCACAATCGCACTCCTGCCTGAATGTTATTGGCATCAGGTTGAAAAAAAATCCGATGCCGAAAGGCAAGCTGATATTAAGCCAAAACGCCAAGACAAGTCAAGGATTGCACCCTCGGTTTGTGAATTTTTTTTCAAACCTTAAACCCGCCAACCGGCTTTGTCCTGACCACTCGATTCATTTGAATCAGCCGAGATGATATAGTATTATGCCTCTGACCCGACAATTACGTTAGCAGTTGAAAGCAGGGGCAGTTTTCAATGATCAAAGCAGTTTTGTGGGCAGCGATCTGCCTGCTGTTCATCACCTGGCTGCCGGCACGTCTGGCAGCGGCAGATCTTTATGATCTGAGGGTTTTTCCGCATCCGGCAAGTGGTTCGATATCGTTTTCCGGAACTGTCTCATCTGCCGACCCATGGAAAAAGCCGACCGGCAAGCGCGCCAGATTTTCGGGAATGGTCAGTTCATGGCTTGCCAGCGACACCCTGCGTCTCGAAACCGAAGGGGCCAGCTGCAGCTCAGACGTCTGTGACGGTGAATTCTCCGGGCACCTTTCCCCGGCCTCAATCGCCAGCTTCTCGCTGCAGGTTTTCCATGATGGAAACCTGCTGCATCAGGAATCTTTCAGGTTTCCAGAACGAATTGAACTGCTAGTCATCAGCGATGTCGACGACACAATCCTCGTGACACAGGTTACCAGCCGCGCCCGAATGGTCGTCAACTCCATGTTCCGGAGCGTTGAAAGCCGTCAGGCAGTCGAGGGAACCCCGGATCTTTACCGATCGATCAGCCATGGCGCGGTAGCTTCAGGCACGCCTCACTTCATCTATCTCAGCAGTTCTCCGGCATTTCTCAGCCGGTCACTCAAAGCGTTCATGCAGCAGCATGATTTTCCTCCCGGAACGCTTATTCTCAAGAAGAGCCTCACCGATGGCAGTCACGAGAACCACAAACTGGGATGGTTGAAGCAGATCGCCGGGATGTACCCCGGAATACCGATGCTGCTTTTCGGAGACAGCGGCGAAAAAGACCCGGCGATTTACACAGAATTCGTCGAAAGCCGCATATACCCACAGGAAATCAGAGCCGTCATCATTCACGACCTGTGTGAAGAAACCGCGAATTCCGAGACTCTGCAGCAATACGCCAACCGCCTCGATCGGCTGCAGGTGCCCTTCATAGCCTGGAAAGAAATCGCCGGTCTCAGACAAAGCCTGATCAGACTTGGCGTTCTTTCTACACAGACCGAATAGCTGCCTGGCCGTCAGTCTGACTGCAAAACCCTTTTTAGTTCATTTTCAAGTACAGCAAGATCATCTGCTGAAAAACAGCAGAAAATGACCTCAGGCACAACCTCACCATCGCAGCGTTTGAGAAAATTGAAAACAGTCGGCACCGCTATTCTGGCTGCCGCATCGACGGGGTAACCATAGACGCCCGTACTTATCGATGGAAAAGCGATACTGCGTAAATTATTGCTGACGGCAATTTCCAGCGAATGTTGGTAGCAACCGGCGAGAAGAGCTGGCTCATTCTGCCTGCCGCCATGCCAGACCGGACCAACCGTGTGAATCACATAAGAGGCCGGCAGATCGAAACCCGGAGTAATTTTGGCCTCACCGGTTCTGCAACCGCCAAGAGTGCGGCATAATTCGAGCAAGCGCGGGCCGGCAGCCCGGTGAATGGCGCCATCCACACCTCCACCGCCCAGCAACGTCGAATTGGCAGCATTAACAATGGCATCGACACGTAAAGTGGTAATATCTGCCCTGATGGCAGACATTTTTAAATCTTTTTTCACTGGCGTTCCCCTTGAATTTTCGCACCGGCCAGCCTGCATATCTGCCGGAAATGAGCTTCTGAAAGCGGCTGGATCGACAGTCTCATTCCACGTTTTGCAACCATGATTCCTTCGAGTGCCGGATCAGCCTTGATTGTTTCAAGAGCGACAACCGACGCAAAGCGCGCAACAAATTCGACATCGACCATGAACCAGAGAGGCTTATCAGGGGTGCTGCGCGCATCGTAATAGTGGCTTCCTGTGTCGAAAGCTGCATTGTCTGCATAGGCCGGTCCGGCGATTCTGCCTACGCCAGCGGCCCCGGACGGTGCTGCATTCGAATGGTAGAAGATTACCAGGTCACCAGGTCGCATGCTGTCACGCATAAAGTTTCGCGCCTGAAAATTGCGCACGCCCTCCCAGGCGGTTTTGCCGTCACGCTCGAGATCGGCGATCGAATAAACGGTCGGCTCACTCTTCATCAGCCAATAGTTCATATAGTGACTCTCCCGGAATTTTTGTCGTCCCATTGTAGCAGAGGATGACTACACCCGGCCACAATGCCGTACTGACAATTACCAGGCGCATGGAAAACACGAAAATATTCTGCTATACTTGCCTTCTGAAGACTAACCGGTTGTAGAGAAAGCCATGCCATAATGAGTCAAACCGCTTCCCAGACATCCAGATATCATTTTTTTGCGCTGCTGCCGCTGTTCGCCGCCCTGGCAGCCAACTATTACGTTTTTGTCACTCAGCTCGACCTCAGCTATATCGACGGCTTCCTTTCCGCCCTTATCTGGGGTATGACGGCCGATTTGTCCATAATAGCCGGTTGCTGGGCCATGCTTTTCGGTATCAGTTCAGTTCTTGTTGCTCAGAGCCTTTTCTCATTCGGGCTGACCACCGCATTGTTTCTAATTATTGCCGATGCAATCTGTTTTCATTTCTCTCTGGCACGCTTGAATACAGGAGTATTGCATGACATCAACTATTATGCCATCAAGGCGGTTCTCACGGTCAGCGACGTTCTGGTGCTTGCCGTTCTCATCGGCGGCGTTGGCTTCTTTGCCTGGCTTTGCTTCAAGTCAGCCGGGATTTTCAAGATATCAACTCCGACCCCTCTTTCCCGTCGCTATTTTACCCTGTCACTGCTGATAATCATGCTGGGGCTGGCAACGCAACTGATACCGCACTCATATGACGAAACAGCCGGCAACTTGTTCTGGATAGACGAATTAACCCAGCTCAACAAGAATTCGTTTTTAAAAAATCTGAAAATCGGCGTATTCAGAAACATTTTCAATGCTACTCCCGCCGGGAGCAGCCTGTCCTGGAAGGCATACCAGGATGGCGACGAAATAGAACTCAGGAACATGGGGCTCATTTCGGCCCCGACACCCGAATCTGCAACCAATGTTCCAATCAGACCATTCCGGAAAGTAGTTATAATCGCCCAGGAATCACTGGCCCTCGATTACTTTCATTCCATAAACCCGGACATTCCGGCCGCTGCATCAGATTTTCTCGACGAGCTTATGCGGCGGTTTCCGGCCGCCAGAAACTTTCGCTGCTCGACTTACCCGACCCTGCACGGCCTCATTTCACTGCTCTTCTCCAGGGTTCCGGCTCAATATCACCTGATGCGCGATACTGGCGCCACCAGTCTCTTCCAGCTGATGCAGCAGCAGCACGGCAGTCGTGGTTTTCTTATCGATGGCCTCAGCCGCTTCTATGGCGGCGAAAACGTTATCGTTCGCAAAGTGATGGGCGTGGAAAAATACATTGCTTACGAAGACCTCGCCGAAGAATATCCTGAACCTCCTGTAAATTCATGGGGTTTTCATGATGACGTGGTTCTCGACAAAGCCTTGAAGATCATGAAAGAAAACCTCGGAAGCAGCTACATAATGCTGGTGAAGACAATCGACATGCACCAGCCGCCTTCCTATTGCGGAATTCCGCTCGACAAGCTCCCGTCAGAAGTTGCATCACACTCGAATCAGGTTGTGCGATCGATATACTGGACCAACAATTGTCTGCGGCAATTCTTTTCGGCGGTCGAGGGGGCAGGTCTGCTCGACGAAGAAACCCTGATTGTCGTTACTGCCGATCATTACCCGATGCCGAATTACGGCCACAGTGATCTGGTGCATGGTGAATACTACCTTTTCAACCGGCTGCCTCTGATTCTGGCTTCAGGAAGAAAGGAGCCGCTACCAGGCTTCGATAGCGATCGTCTTGCATGTCAGCTCGACGTGGCGCCAACGATTTGTCGGCTGACCGGAACATTGCCGGCACCGTCATTCATGGGATACAGCCTGATCGACAAAGTGTCGCTGCCAAGAGCTCTCGGGTTTTACAACAACGTCTTCAATCTGGAAACAGCTTCAGGCGCGGTGAATTTTCCGGTCAATCTGTCGCCCAGAGAGTACCCTGCCATAGCCCGCTGGATCAACAACACTTTTTCAGCAACTGCACAGCACTAAGGTTTCCTCCTTTTGCTGCAGTTATCATTAACTGGCAAAGATGAAGATTATGATTGATTTGCCTGGTAATGGCGATACTGCCCTTTGAAAAAGCTGCTTACCGCACCCTGCTTCTCGAGGTTTTTCAGCGCTGCCTGAACCTTGCCGTCACCATAGCGGCGGAATTTTCCGCTGATTTTGCTCAGAGTTCTGGGGGTAACGCAGTATTCAAGAATCTCTTCGGCAAGAATGTCGACAGCATCAGGCAACTCTTTCATCGGTATGATCAGTGTCTTTCCAGGGTTGGCCGGCGAATAGTTTTCGCCGGGCTCGAAGCGAAGATAGTCTGCATGCCGGCCGAGAAAGTTGCGGATACAGGTTCGCAGAGTGCCGCCGGTGCCGCTTGAACCATAGCCGTGTATTACATCAAAACGTGTGCGGTTGCTGCGGCGAACCCGGTCATTATAGAACCTGATCAACATTTCCAGGGCCTCAACCCGGGTGCAGCCGTGTAAATCGATTTCGTTTCCCATGATTCTACCAGTTCCTGATGCATCGATGCCTGTCATTGGTCTGGCTTGATTATACTCTGGGTTCAAAGTAAAGTGCATAGAGATAGAAAAATATAAATGCATTGATCAGCAGCATTATCGAAACACCTATCACACAATTACGTCTATGATCTTGGCTACAGTTATATGCTGCTCAAAAACGGC
>CAZPCO010000285.1:0-4961 GCA_964585025.1 uncultured bacterium
ACTTGTCTTAACAGTGATTCCGGTGTGCACATTCGAAAAAATGCAGTTTTCGACGTTTATTCGCCGGCAGTTGCGTATATCGAGGGCAACCGAGGCAATTTCCGAAAAATTGCAGTTACCCAGAGTCAGGACTTCTCGAACTCCGTTCAAAAGCAGACCATGTTGGGAATATGCAATCGAAAGATTGTTGAGTCTGACACTCTCTGCATTAACTTCAAGCGCATAACCGTTACAACCGAACAGTCTGGTATAATTCAAGTCAGAAACGCCGCCAAGAGACGAGAGAATTCTGATACCAGCCCAATGATCACGTTTTCCTGAACCATTCATAGGCGAAAACACTACTGGAGCTTCGGCAGTGCCCTGAATTTCAATACGCCCCTGAACGATGATTTCTACCCTTGCTTCATCTGAACCTGCGGCCAGACTGTCGCTGTCGCCAATCTGAATTTCGGTTCCAGCCTGAATAGTCAAGCTGGTGCCGGCCGCGACGATCAAATCCGAACTCAACCTGACCGGGGAATCAGTCGCTTCGATCACCATATGACTGTTGATAACGCCCGGAACCAGCACCATTTCAGAAACGGTCATTTCTGATTCGGCGCCCAGGCTGTTAACGGCCACGACTGCGTAGCGACAGAATTCACCGCTTACCGCAGCCTGGTCAATAAAACTGCGGGCAGCCGCATCCACAGGCGTTTCGTTGAGCCTGACCCAGGCAGCATTCTTGAGCTGGCGATAAATTATGAATCCGCTGGCGGGCTGACCTGAAGTTGCAGCATCCCATTCAAGCCCGGCCATTGCAGCAGAGGTGAAGGGAAGAATGCGCATGGCAGCTGGTTGCTGCGGCCGGTCTGCGTCGGCGGTCTTGAATGAATAATCATACGAATAATAGCTGGCGGCACTTTCATCCAGATACTGAACGCGAAAATGATAAAGTGTTTCAGGCTGCAGGCCGGCCAAAACTGCAGTATGTTCGGTGGCAGGCCTCTGCTCTCTCAGCAGAGAGCCGTAATAGACACTGGTACCATAATCAACGTTGCAGGTAACACTTCTGTATGTCTGCCATGAAATTGTGGCGCTCGTCGAAGCAACTCCGACAACTCTGACATTGCTGATACGGCTTGTGACGCCGGATTGATCAAGTCTGATCAAATCAATGACTGTCGTATCATCGGATTTTATTTCTATTTGACGGGTTTCTGTCTGAAAATCATCATGCAGGATAACGATGTTGTTCAGGCCAGCCGGAAGTTCAGAAAGATAGAAGCTGCCATCGAGGCCACTCAGCACCTTTTCTTTCTCTGCAAACAGTGAGTAAATCTGAGCATTTACCACCGCATCGCCATCGGCATCGACGACCCGGCTGCTGAGACTGCCGGTCTGAGACTGACGCAGTCCGCAACCCGTCATCAGAGCCATGAAAAGAAAAGATGCCAGCAGTGCCGGCAGTAGAAATCTTCGATCAGTCAGGAACATCTTCGGCTCCAACCGTTTCGTAATCATACCCAGCTCCTTTCAAGGGGCTTCCCGTGGAAGGAACGTAATTAAAGTCTTCATTAAGGGTCGACTCGAATGGGTCGCCACCCTGCAGGCCAGGCCCGGCCAGTTCTGTGAAACTTAGATCAGAAGAATAGCCGGTCAGCGCTGTTCCGTCAGAATTCAAGTATTTGCGTGCCGCAGAAACATTCCAGATGCCGTTATTCTGGATAAACTGCGTGTTCGTTGCCGTCGATGGGTTATAAGCAGCGGTTCCGGTATAAAGAATTCCGATGCCGTTTCTGCTCGCATCGGCAAGCACGAGATTGCTTCTGATAACAGCTTTTGCAGTTTCCCTGATTTCGATACCAATACCAGCCTGAATCGTATTTCGGCGCACCTCGTCGTTACCACGGCAGATGATACCCGTACCGTTGCTGCCGTAACCGACGATGTTGTATCTGGTTCTGGAAGCGACAGCAGTGTTTCCAAGATCTATACCGCAGGCTCCGGCGAGACTGATGCGGTTGCGCTCAACTTCGACCAGAGTGTTGTCTCGACAGATCATGCCAGTTATACAGCGATTTACCAGACTATCCAGTATTTGAACAGTCACAAGATTCTTCTGCATATCGAATCCAGTTGCGCATGTCTCTACCGTCAGGTTACTGAACAGCTGATCACGACGCGCGGCTGTCGCCTTTACAGCAGCCTGACGACAACTGTAAAAATTCGAGTCACGCGTTTCAGGCAGACCAGCGACTCCATAGAGACCATTTTCTGCAAATGCTAGTTTCAGCCCTTTGATATAGCTGGCACCAAGGTCTGAAGAATTCTCGAAAATTATGCCGTTCCAATCGCCGGGCTGTGGCGAAGGAGCGGCCGAAGTCATCGTCACCGGTGATGCTGCAGTTCCCTGTATCATCAGGGTGCCCTGAACTACCAGATCGATCAGATCAGATGCCGAATCAGCATCCCACTGGTCGCCGCGGGCAACTGCGATACTGACGCCCTTGTTGATGATCAGACTGGCGTTGGCGGCCACCGTCAGATCTCCGGTCAGCTGATATGGCGATTCCTGGAGCGTCCAGACAACGTTTTCACTTATCATCCCGGGCATCAGAAACGATACGACATTTGAAGGGGATGATTCATCACCGGAACCAGAAGTTCTGGTAACACGATAGTAATATTTTGTGCCGGCTTTAACGTCGATATCGGTCCAGGCGTTCTGATTGACAACGCCGCTGCCCATCTTCGAAAACGGCCCTTGTGATGAAGTGGCTCTGTAAACAAGAAAACCTGCAAAATCGCTGCCGGCATCAGAGTTCCATGACAACTCGATTGCATTACTGTTTGCGGTTTTGGCAAGCTTTAACCCGGCAGGAGCCTCACCACGTATGGTTACGGGGGTATTGAAAGTCTGCAGATCTGATTCGATAGTGCGACCGGCTTTATCGACAGCAACGCATTTAAAACGGTAGGTTGTGGCCGCAGATAAGCCTTCCAGGCTGTATTGATGGGCAAACAGCAGTTCCGAATCGGTTACGGTACTTTTGTCCATCAGGGCATTGGCACCGTAATCTATCCTGGCACGAGCTTGAAACTTCGTGTAGAAGTTGATCTGTGCCCGGCTAGAGGTGACACCGCTCACTTGAATGTTGTAGATTTCTGTATCAGCGGGCAGGGAAAAATTGACTCCGGTCGTTGTTTCGCCGCTTATCACTTCGATATTGAGCACCTGAGTCTGATAGTTTTCACGTGCAGCAGTAACCTGCGTAACTTGTGGCACCAGTGATTCAAGCGACCATTTACCATATATATCGGTGAAAGTGCCGGCATCAGTCGTCGCCACTTTCACAGCGCTGAGTGGCTTCCCTGCTGAATCAGTGACAGAGCCACTCAAGCCGCCGGGAGCAGGTTTTTCAGAATCCATGCAGCCGGCATGAAATGTCAGGGCGAAAATCAACAATATAGTAGCAATTAATCTGATTTTTTTCATTCAGACATACTTTTCGGTATTTTTTGTAATAAACCTTAGAAACAAAAGATTGAAAGAAAGATGCAGTTGGAGTTACATTCAACAGATAAATATGCTTGTTCTTAACGAAATATGGAATTCCGGAAAGGAAACTGATAATGAAGAAAATATCTGTCAGAGCTCACGACATGCAGGCGTCACCGATCCGCAAGCTCATTCCGCTCGCCGTAGCAGCACGCAAAAGAGGCATAAATGTCTTTCCGCTCAATATCGGGCAGCCAGATATAGCCACCCCCAAACCAATCCGTGATGCCATACGCAATTTTGACCAGGAAGTCCTTGCATACAGTCCATCTCAGGGCGAAGATTTTCTCGTTGAAGCGTTTGCCGGTTATTATAAACAGAACAGTATCGATCTGGCCGCCGAAGATATCATTGTCACCACAGGCGGCAGCGAAGCCATTTTCTTCGCTTTTCTTTCCATCTGCGATGCAGGCGATGAAGTTATTGTCTTCGAGCCTTTCTATACCAACTACAACGGCATAGCGTACGAAACTGGTGTGAAGCTCAAAGCCCTCACCACTTATGCCGAAGATGGTTTCCAGCTGCCCCCCGCCGCCACCATAGAAAAGGCAATTACAGAGCGCACCAGAGCCATACTGATCTGTAATCCCAACAATCCGACGGGCACAGTATATTCGAGAAAAACACTCGAAGAACTCGCAGCTGTGGCTAAAAAGCATAATGTATATGTGATTTCAGACGAAGTCTATCGTGAATTCACCTATGACGGCCTGCAGCATACTTCTATCCTGCAGATTCCAGGCATGAGCCAGCACGCCATCCTGATCGACAGTATTTCCAAGCGTTATTCTGCCTGTGGGGCCAGAATTGGGTTGATCGCCAGCAAGAACCGCGAAGTGATGGTTGCCTGCATGAAGTTCGCCCAGGCCCGTCTGAGCTCGCCAACAATCGAACAATGGGGCGCCCGTGCCGGTATCCTCATGGATCCTTCTTATTTTCAGCCGATTCTCGAAGAATATCAGCGCCGTCGAGACGCCGTAATGGCCGGCCTGGCCAAGATTCCAGAAGTTGTCTGCAAAACTCCCACCGGGGCCTTTTATGTTATTGCAAAATTGCCGATAAAGAATGCGGATCAATTTGCATCGTGGTTGCTTACCGATTTCGAACATCAGGGCAGTTCGGTTCTGGTCGCTCCTGCTGCCGGGTTCTATGTCAATCCTGGCCTTGGGCTCAACGAAATCCGCATCAGCTACGTTCTTGAAGTCGGCAAGCTTGAAAAGGCCATGGATGCTCTTGCCGAAGCTGTTAAACAGTATCGTCGCATCGAGAATGCTGGAAGCAAAAAGGAGAAAACCGCCTCTGCCAACGCCTGACCACACCAGCAGACCTGCAGTCGAGATTCTGCTCGAAAACAGTTTCGGAGTTGCCATGCCGGCCATGGCCACTCCAGGCTCTGCCGGTTACGATCTATGCGCAA
>CAZPCO010000286.1:0-4936 GCA_964585025.1 uncultured bacterium
AACAGTACAAGATCGAGGATTTCTACGCCAACAACATCAAAGTGGTGCGCGACAGCGTGCTGGGCGCCGCCACCCCTGAAGGAAAACGCGCCGGCCGCAAGTTCGATGAAAACGGCATGCGCATCTACGATCTCGAAATTCTCGACGTAAAAATCGGTGACGATGCCATCGAAGGTCTGCTCGTTCAGGCACAGCATTCGGTGGTCAAACAGAATCTGGCGATTTCATCTGAAAAACGCAACCTTGAATATGTGACCCAGAGCGAAAAGATCAAGCAGCAGGTTGCTGAAATGAAGTCGAGCACCACCAGACAGGAAATCGAACTGCAGACTGAAGAAGTCAAGTCCGCCCTGCTTCTGAGCCTGGCCAAACTTGAATCGGAAATTCAGTCGCAGCGCACCGCTCTTGAAGCACGCCTTGCCAACCAGGAAACCCTCAGTTCGATCGATGAAAGCGAACTGGCACGTCGGCGTGAAGCCGCTGCCTTCGAAACTGAAGTTGCCCAGAAGAAACTGCAGCTCAGGCTCGATGAACTCAAGGCCGAAGTGGCAGGAGTCGTCGAACGCGCCCACGCCGTATCGCCAGACCTCGTGGCCGCTCTGCAGTCGTTCAGCGACAGGGCTCTCGCCGAAAAGATGGCCGAAAGCATGGCGCCGCTCGCCATTCTCGGCGGCAAGAGCATTTCTGATGTCTTTGCCCAGCTGCTCAAGGGTACAAACCTCGAAACGGTACTGAAAAACAAAATAGGCGGCAAGCCTGAATTGCCCGGCAAATAATTATCTGTTGAACGATAAAAAAGCCCCGATAACGGCACCTGCCGTTGTCGGGGCTTCGTAATTTATAAGTTCTGATGGAGAGGAAAGATTTGCGCGTCAGGCAGCGACTTTTATGGGAGTAAGATCGAGAGTGGCTGCCAGCTGGGCAATGGTAGTTTTGCGCAGCTTGGCCCCTGATTTTTCGAGGAGGTCAAGGGCGAATACCGGAATGCCAAGCCGGTCGGCAACTGTTTCCTGGCTGAGGTTCAGGCACTTTCTCCATTCGCTTACCAGCATGCGGCCATCTTCGAGATTCAACCTGGCGAGTTCCTCAGGGTTGGCTCTTGCGGTCGCTTCATTGAGCAGATCGAGGAAGACAGCGTAAGGCAAAACCGCGTAATCCTGGCCGTTTTTCGAAATTTTCTGATGGCAGATATCTTCTTTTTTCATGTTTCCCTCCCCATTGTGCTAAGACGTTATGAAACCAAACCCCATAATTCGGACATAATATAATGTACAGATTATATAGCAAGATTTGTTCCTGCCTGTCCGGTGCAGTAATACAAAGTCTGGCGATATGGTTCAGGCATAGTTCTGGTCGGGGTTGCGTTCGATGATGCGCGACAATTTCACCGGGTGGCGAAAAAACCGCGTGCGGAAATATTCCCTTGTTCGAGTGGGTAAAAATATCGCCAGAGGGGAGAATTTCTCCTTGGTGGTCAGGGCGAGCTAAGCCTCGTTCATATTCAGACGCCGGCGTCCCATTTAATGCCATCGACATGATCGATGCCGAGCCCAGGGGCTTCGGTCACCTTGAGCCATGGCCCGTCGATCTCGACCCCGCCGTGTACCGGGTCGGAAGCGCAGAGAGCCGGGCTGTCAAGGTCGCACCTGGTAATGATGCTGCGGGCACAGGCAAGATGGGCGGCAGCAGTGATACTGATTTTGCTTTCCATCATGCAGCCGATGAAGCACTCGACCCGGTGCATTTCGGCAAGGGCGCAGATACGCAGTGCTGATCTGAGCCCGCCGGTTTTCATCAATTTGATGTTCAGGTAATCGGCGGCACGCATGCTGATGATTTTTTCGGCATCGAGCGGTGAAAAAACCGCTTCGTCGGCGAGCACCGGGGTGGTGATATTTTCCTTGACCCACTTGAGACCTTCGATGTCGTGCGCATCGACTGGTTGCTCGACGAGTTCTATTCCAGGAATTTCCCATGCGATTTCATTCATTATTTTGATGGCTTCGCGGGGTTTCCAGCCCTGATTGGCATCGAGGCGCAGTACGATGTCTGGAGAGGTCGCATCTTTGACCGCCTTAATGCGTTGAATATCGAGTTCCGGGTTGAGCCCGACCTTGAGCTTGAGTATTCTGAAGCCGCGTTCGACGGCGATGCGGCTGTCTTTTGCCATTTCTTCGGGGCTGTTGACACTGATGGTCAGGTCGGTTTCGACCTTGTTTCGGTAGCCGCCAAGGAGGCGGTAGACCGGAATATTGAATTTTTTGCCGAACAGGTCGAAGATTGCCATTTCAACAGCGGCTTTGGCACTGGTGTTCTTTACCAGGGCGTTATCGAGGGTATTGAGAGTGTCTTCGAGATTGGCGATTTCTTTGCCTTTGAGCTTTGGCAGAATGAATTCATTGATGGCACCGCGAATGCTGCCGAGTGATTCGCCAGTGATCGGGCCGGTCGGGTGTGCTTCGCCGAAGCCGCTGACACCGGCATCAGTATCGACAGCTACCACCATCGAAGTGATGTGGTCGATAGTGCGCAATGAGGTTTTAAAAGGGGTGCGCAGCGGAATCGAAATCAAACCGGTTCTGATATTGGTTATATGCATTGTTTTTCTCCGTGCAGTTATTTTATCTGAAATTCGCGGGCCGCGTAGATGCCTTCGAGGTATTTTTTGCCGTCTGAAAGGAAAGTTGCCAGCAGGGGTGTTACGAACACGCATCTGGCGGTCGAGCTTTTGAGTTTTCCATCAGCGTCAGGAACTCTGAAGCCGGCAAAATCGTGAATGATGTAATAATCATTGTTCCGGCTGCCGAGATAAAGCATGGCGTGACCGGCCATGTACACCGGGGTGCCGGACGGCAGCCGGTCGAAAACTGCCTGTCGTTCTGCGAGCGTCATTTCCGGGGTCAGAGTGTGAGTTATGCCGATCGCCTGTTTGCCCTGTTCCCCGGCATTGCGGGGCAGAAGAATGCCCATGCTGCGGTAGTTGTCCATAATGAAGGCGCTGCAGTCGCGGGTGTTGAACATACCGCCCCAGCCGTAGCGTTGCCCGAGAAATTTGAAGGCCTGGGTGATGATGTTGTGGCGGGTCATCGGCAGATAGCCGACGCGCACATCTTCTGATCTGGCGATCAGACCGGTTCTGAATTCAAGCTGCCCATCGGGGCCACGGGCCGGCAGTTTGACGACGTAATTGCCCGCCGGGTGCTGCCCGTCGATATCCATCGGGATCTCATCACGCGGACTCAGCGGAACTCTGGCGCCCATGTCGAGCTGCAGCTCAGATATTTCGGGCCGTTTTGGATTGTAACCGGTCAGAACGCCTTTGCCGGTGACGACAAGAAAGTCGCCGCGGTCGAGGTATTCGAACAAGGGTTGCCGGTCAGAAAACGCGACGGCTTCAGCAGGCAGCCAGGCCAGGTAATTGTAGGACTGGGCGAACAGCCATTTCCCATCGGCGCTCTGGTGAAGAATGGCAAGTGGTTCGACCGGGTAGAGGGCTGTTTCGATGAACATGTCGCTCTCAAAATCGGCTGGTTCTGCAAAAACGCGGTCGGCAGTGGGAAAAGCGCGCATCTCGGTTCTTCTGACAGTGATGCCGAATTTAACCCGGGTAAGGTTGTCGATATTGTCGAGATTCAGCTGTTTCTGGAGACTGCTGTAAAAATCATCGCCGACTTCTTTGCCATCGAGGTAGCGTTTGCTTTTTGGCCGGGCACTGACTCTGGTGATCATCTGCCGTAATTTTTCGCCGCTCACGGCCCCGGGGTAGACGCGCAGGTTTTTGAGTACTTCACAATCGCGGAAACTGCGGCGATTATAGCGCTCGATCTGTTCGGGAGTCATGATCAGTTCATGCCGGTCGGCGATGTCTTTGAGCCAGAAAGATGCGTAGAGCATTTCTTCGCTGACTCCCGGAATATTCAATTCGAACTGCTGATAATGCTGTTCCTGAACGCCTGTTTTGCAGGTTTCGGCCTGGACACCGGCTGCAACGAAGGTTGTCAGGACTGCGCAGATGGCGATTCCAGCCTTCTGTCGCCAGTTGTTATAATCGATCATACATTTTTTCCTTATTTTCAGATCATCGACATGATTTTGCCGACCATCAGGCCGCCACCGGTGCCGATTATGTAGCCAAGCATCGCCATCAGAATTCCGATCGGCACGAGCACTTCACTGTAGGCTGCTGCCAGAATCGGAGCTGAAGCGACGCCACCAATGTTGGCTAAACTGGCGACCCCGCAGGTGAACAGGTCGAGTCGGCAGAGTTTTGCTATCAGGGTCAGCAGAACCGCATGAATGACCAGAATCAAAAAACCGCAGAAGATATAGAAAGGTGCCTGCGACAGTTCGGTAAAATTGGCGCGGGAGCCGATCAATGCAACGATCATGTAGAGCATCAGGCTGGAAAGGGGCGATATGCCGGATACTTTGCCGAGCGGCGTCAATGCGGCGATGACACCGGCCATAGTCGCGATAAGCACCACCCAGGTATAAGTCGAAACGATCGAAGAAGTCGGCAGCATCGGGGCAATATACTGGGCAAGGGCCGCAACGCCGAAACTGGAGCCAACCAGCAGTATCAGATCATGGAAAGTCGTCGGCAGCGGTTGATCGTTCTTTTCGCTCATCAGGCTCGCGCCAACCGCATCAATCTGGCTTGTGTCGGCACCGGTCCAGTTGTTGAAATGTTTGGCATACGGAACTGCCATGAGCAGAATCATGACCCAGACTGCGTAATTGACTGAGTCCATCATCAGGGTATAGCCCATCTGGGAATCGCTGACGCCAAGTGCCAGCTGAATCGCGGCCATGTTGCCGGTGCCGCCCATCCATGAGCCGCACAGGGCTGCGAAAGTCTTCCAGGTGTGAGGTTCAAAGTGATTTTTAAAAAGTGCGTAGGTGATGATAAAACCGGTTGCGATTGTGAAGGAAGCTG
>CAZPCO010000287.1:0-4922 GCA_964585025.1 uncultured bacterium
CAAAAATATCTAGCCAGGAGTGGGATGTCTTCAGGCCGTTCACGCAGTGACGGCAATTTGATTTCAATAACCTTGATACGATGGAACAGGTCCTCACGAAACCTGCCGTCAACAATCTGCCGGCGCAGGTCTTTGTTGGTGGCAGCGATAATGCGGACATCAACGTTAATGCGCCTGTTACCCCCTACTCTGACAATTTCACGTTCTTCAAGAACCCGCAGCAGCTTTGCCTGCATTTCCAGATTCATGTCGCCGATTTCATCAAGAAATATGGTGCCACCCTGCGCCAGTTCGAACATGCCAGGCTTGGCAGCTGCAGCGCCAGTAAAAGCCCCCTTCTCGTAGCCAAAAAGCTCTGATTCCATGAGGCTTTCATTGATTGCTGTGCAGTTGATTGCCCAGAAAGGCTTCGATGAACGTCGCGAATTGTAATGAACCGCCTGGGCTACCAATTCTTTACCTGAGCCAGATTCGCCGGTTACCAGAACGGTGACGTCCTCTTCAGAAACCTTGCCGATCAATTTGTAAACTTCCTGCATCGCCGGGCTGTTACCTTTCAGGCCGCTTGATTTCGGCGCCTGGACTGCAACCTCTGCTTCTTTGCCAGTGTTTCTGGTATTCAACCCTCTTGAGATCAGCAACAGGCATTCATCAATATTGAATGGTTTGCTGAGAAAATCGTAAGCACCGAGTTTCATTGCCGAGACGGTAGTTTCCATATCTGTGTATGCAGTCATTACTACCACCTGCGCTTCCGGATCGCGCTCACGGATGTTCTTGAGAACCTGCAGCCCATCCATTTCCGGCATTCTGATGTCGACGAAAGTGATATCGGGTTTGAAGCTTTCATAGAGTTTCAGACCCTTCAGGCCATTCTCGGCAAGCATCACTTCATAGCCGGCCTTCTGCAAAGCTTTTTCAAAAGCCCACCTGACACTGTGCTCATCGTCAACTACGAGAATCTTTGCTTTGCCTTCCATAAAACTCCTCACTCGGATTGTTCACCCAAAGCTTTTTCCCGGGCTTTTTCTCTTTGTATACGCTTTTTCCAGCTATGAATTGAAGCAGAATCAAAAATACTTTCGCCATAGAGAACAAGAACCCGGCAGCCTGGATTTATGCGTGCCACAGCCTCTTCAAGCCTCTGGCGAATCTCATCTAAAGTATAACGCAAAGAGGTATGAAACAGCAGCAGATTTTCAACTTTGGCTTCTCTGGCCATCTCCAGGACTTCATCCAGATAGGAATGCTGCTGAAAATTACGTTCATCGTCTTCAAGTTGCATGTAAGTGCACTCATGGCAAAGAAAAAGACTTTCAGATACATGGGCCGGTTCGATGGGTCTTGAATCACCACCATATGAAAATATAATCTTTTCGAATTCCTCGGCCACCTCTTCTTTGCCTCTGGCCCAGATCATTTCGTTGATTTCACGCTGCGGCAGTCCTACATATTGAGGCTTAAGCCGTCGGCGCACCTCGATGATATTATAGCCCAGACTCAACTGCCTTTGTGAATGCCTGGTCTTGAAGGTACGCATAAAAATTTTACTTTTCTGATCATCGAGAGTAATTTTCTCGTCGGCATCGATAGGCTTCCATTCAAGGTTGAAAGAAAGATCCTTTTGAGTACGCGTCAGATATTCAATAACATATTCAATCAAACGATTGTCACGCGGAAAATATATCTGCAGAGCTGCAGTTTGGTCTCCGGCTCCAAGATTGCGGATATTGATGAGGTTGATCAGACCGGCAATATGATCAGCATGCCCATGCGATAGAAACACGCGCCTGATGCCAAATACCCGGTTGAGCAATGAGGTGGCAACCCCTTCGCCGGCATCGAACAGAATGTTGAAACGACGATGATACAGCCAGGTAGAAAACAATGCCCGTGAAAACCCTCTTAGCTGGTCTTGAAGTGGAAATAGTGGGGTTGTCATGAAATTCCTTCCGATGTTTGTTGCCCATCCGGGCCCGGTTAATTTAACATATTCTTGGCCCCCGGGCTAACACAATTTTGCCAACGCAGAATTAGAATTGCCTCACCTTCACTTATGTGATAAATTCAAGCGTGAATGCAATCATCTGGGAGACATATTGTCATGAACAATGAAAAACTCAAGGATTTGATCGATCAGAAGCTCAAAGATTACATCAGAAAGTTTCTGCGTTATTCGACATATTCACACCTGAGCCCCGAACGCCGTGAAATTCTTGTCGGTACTTTCGTCTATCTTGTAGACGACCACGACATGATTCCCGATGACGTACCCAATATCGGCTATCTGGACGACCTGATGGTATTTGTCGAAGCAGCGAAACATTTTCTTTCAACCGGAGCACCAATCGCCGGCGTCTGCAATGCTGACGAGGTACTGGCTGACCTGCAGTTCGTTCAGAAGCATATGGGTTTGATGTTCGGTGAGCAGCATTTCTCCATCGACACCATCAAGAAACTCGGTCAGAAAAAGCTTGCTGAGCTGCCATCTCTATCTGATAAAATCAAGAAAAAATATGTCCACCTTGGAGAGTTCACCAATGAATAATAAATTTATCAGCATGTTATTTGTTCTGGTATCCATTCTCATCAATTTAACCCCTTCGTTTGCAGCCCCAGAACTGGTAACTCCGATCAACGAGCTGCTGAAAAATCCTGCTGCCTTTGAAGGCAAGTATGTCTCGGTTACCGGCCGTTATTCAGGCTGGAAAAATGCTCCGGGAAGCCCGCCTGTAAGCCGCTCAGACTGGGTTCTCTGCGATGAGGAAAAGAATGCCGTATATTGCACCGGCATGATTCCTCAGGATGAACAAAACGGCGCTCCGCCCCCGTTCTGGAAACCGATCAATGTGCTGGCTCAGGTTAAATGTGCCGATGGTCGACCTTTCCTGGTAGTTGCTGAAGCCAAAATTCTCAGTCTCGACATAGAAAAAATGGTCTCAGTTTCGCAGATTCTTTTTGCCCCAATTGAAATGCAGGGTGAATATGTTGGCCTCATGGGCGTGCTTGCCAAAGGCTACGGCGTGAAGGGCGAACGCATGTATCTTCTGGCTGACCCGACCGGAGCCATCAAACTCGGCCGACTGCCAAAACTTTTCCCGAAGGGAACCATTCTGCACGTCCGCGGCGTGGTTCGTAACGACGAAAATGGCCTGCCAATGATTGACGATGTCGAAATAGTTTCATCAAGAGTCGATTAATATACCTCTGCATTGCCCAATAAAAAAACGGCAACCCAATGGGTTGCCGTTTTTTTATTGGGCAATGTTTTTAAAACAATCAGTCTGGTTGCCTTGAATTGATTCAGGGCTTAGCACCAGCGTTTACTACAGATTTTCTGCCAGCACAGGCCTGCCATGGGATGTTTGTTGATTTGTCGCAGGCAATGAAGCAAGCAATCAAGCTTGCCTCATTTGATTTCGGGTGTAGCATCCTGGCGGCCGTGTCTAATTCTTCTTATCAGCAGAAGAGCATTTTTCAGCAGACTGAAAGTCAGCCCATAGAGGGCGAAGCCCCAGGTTAAAAAGAAAAGTGTCATTGGGGGATTCACTACCAGGGCAACAAGAACGGCCACAACCGCCAGACGCCGTTTATTGCTGGTCTGCGGAGTCTTCTTCATTGCAGGATATTCAACGGTGCTGACCATAAGAAACGAGGTAACAATAACAACAACTGGTATTACAACAGCCGGAATCCTCATGAAATTAAAAAACTGCAGTTCAAAAATGGTCATGGTGGTAAGAATTCCAGCGCCGGCAGGTATCGGCAAGCCCTGAAAGACATCATGTTTGCCCGGCGGAGTTACGTTGAACCTGGCCAGGCGCAAGGCTCCACACAGCACAAATATTCCGGTAATCACCAGACCGAAAACACGGTCGTGTTCGAGATAACGCGTATATACCAGAAAAGCCGGTGCCATGCCGAAACTGACGAGATCGGCAAGAGAATCCAGTTCGGCACCGAATCTCGACTCTACCGAGGTAAGCCTCGCGAGGCGGCCATCAAGAATATCGAAAATATTCGCGAGCATTATCAGCCAGCCGGCTGCTAGAAATTCACCCTGTGAAGTCATGACCACCGACAGGTAGCCACAAAGAAGATTCATCGAAGTACAGGCATTAGGCAGAATCGAAAGATGCCTGCTGACAAAACGTTTCTTTTCTTTAGACTGTTGTTCCGATTGGGATTTAGCCGATTCTTCAATCATGTCAGCATCTTCTGGCGATAACGCTCGCCCCACCCTGAACGCGCTGCCCAAGCCGAACTTCGATGTGCGCATCGAGGGGCATATAGATTTCGGTTCGAGAGCCGAACCTGATCAGACCAAAACGGTCACCGGCAGCGACTTCGTCGCCAGGGTTTTTCCAGCACAGGATGCGGCGGGCGATCAGGCCGGCAATTTGCTTGACCAGCACCCGATAGCCATCGCCATCTTCAATGCCGACAGCATTCTGTTCGTTGCTGACCGAGGCCTTTGGTTCGAAGGCCGCAAGAAATTCACCCGGGGTATAGTGACGGTAAGCAACCTTACCCTTTATTGGAGCGCGATTAATATGAACATCGAAAATCGACAGAAAAATGCTTACCCGCTTGGCAGGGCCATCGATAAAAGGAACGTGTTCAACCGAATCAATCCCGACAACTTTTCCATCAGCCGGGGATACGATCAGACAATCGCCTTCAGGAATATGGCGTTCAGGGTCGCGGAAAAAATACAGAGTAAAAGCAGTTGCTAGATAGAAAATCCTGCTCAACCAGCGGCTGATTTTTGAACTTACGAGGGCAATGGCGAACAGAGAACCGGCCATAAAATAGCCTTCTCTGTGAATAGGGCTTCGCATTGAAAAAGCTCCTTGATATTTTGTTTGGGATTTTATTATAAATCCCGGCCGGGGCCATGTCAAGGAAACGTAATCGTGCTC
>CAZPCO010000288.1:0-4921 GCA_964585025.1 uncultured bacterium
AAAATATGGGTGCCGGCGTCATCGGTAAAGCCGACGGTCAGTGAGCCGGTCGGCTGCTCGAGCAGTTTATTGAATACGCCTTCAGGAAGATCGCCGGCGCTTTTCCAGCCGATATCGCCGTTGACGCTTCGATATAGTGAAACACTGCAGCTGGCGTTCAAATCGGCAAAGCTGATCCCGCTGGCGTGACTGGCGAGAATTTCCGGCACCATGGCCGAATCGGAAGCAAGAATAGTTCTCAGATGCAGTCTGACCTTCGCCGGCTGTATTGGTGGCGTCAGACTGGCGACGCCAGACTCGTCGGGGCGATTGAGAATTCGGGTCAGATTGGCGTTGGCAAGTTCTTCGATGAGAAATGCGGCTCTGGCAACAGTATCGTCGTCATTGCCAGGTTTGAGTGCCGCGTCAAAATCGGCAATTTTTTTGACAAAGGCCGGATCACGGTCGAGGCCGGCTTTGCGGGCGCCTTCAGCAAGAAGCAGAGTTTCAAACATGTCGGCGGCAAAAGCTGTTTCTGAGAGTTGCCGGGCCCGGGCGCCCGACAGATTACGTATCTTTTTCAGGTCTTCAAGGCTGATACTCGTCTGACCGACTTTCATCGCCAGATTTTTTCTGCCAAGGATGTAATCAAAATCGGCCCAGAGAAAAAAGCTCATCAGCAGCGCGGTAAGCGCCAACAGAAAACCGATAAACACAAAAACCGCCCGTTTTGAAACGAGCAGCATTTCGTGATTCTCGATGACTCTGATTCTTTCGAACATTCTACCTCTCTATAGCCGGCTTCGTGGTTGACGATGCCACCATGGCGGCAAAACCGGCAAAAAACTGGTCCAGATCCATTGGCCCCTCATGAGAATACGCGACTTTGCCGTCAGGTGCAACAATAAAAACCGCCGGTGTCGAAACGACGCCATATTGATCAGCTGTGACCCAGGTGTCTGAAGCAACCTGTTCCATTAATACCGGCAGCTTCAACTCGCGCTTGTTACAGTAATTCTGCAGGGCTTTCAGCATTTTTTCAGTGTCGAGCGAGACGAAGAAAGTCTTTACATCGGTCATGGAAGCGATGCGGTGCTGAATTTCAGGTATTTCTTCGAGACATGAATGACAGAACAGCGACCAGTAGACGATGATGTTCCATTGCCCGGCTGCGGGAAAATCCCAGGCGGTACCATTGGTGCCGTTGAGCCGGCATACCGGGGCTGCGGTGCCTGGCGCCAGAAGTTTCGATGGAGCGCTGCTTTCACTGCTGGTAACTGGCATCGATGCTCCTGCTGTCAGAGCGATCAACAGAATGAAGGCAGGCAACACAACCATGATTGCAGTTTTACAGAGGCTGAAGTTGCGCATTGATGGCATTTTCGATCTCCTTTTCATTTTCAGGGGCATAGCCGAGGTGGTCGTAGAGGACTTTGCCCTGGCGATTGAGCAGCAGGGTGCGCGGCAGAACACTGACGTTGTAGCTTTTGATCATGCCGCCCATGTCGTCGACTGCGATCATGTAAGGTATCTGCTGGGGAAACTTTTTGACGAAACGCTGGATCTTTTTGAGTGGAAACCCTGGCGGATGGATGCCGATGATGTTGACGCGAGTCTGCAGTGCTTCGTGCAGCCTGATGATGAAAGGAATTTCTTCGATGCAGGTGCCACAGGTGACCGACCAGAAGACCAGCAACAGCGGTTTTTCGGTGAACTGGCCCGCGAGCCTGAATTTCTGACCGTTGAGATTCGACAGCATCACCCCTTCGAGTGATGAAATACTGCCTGGCTCGGAATCTGGAATGAAAACCTGGATCAGCAGAATGCTGAGAACAGCGAGAATAAGAAGTACTGCGTGATTGCGGTTCATCTATCAGTCATATTTTACCATGGTGCCCGCAAATGTATCGCCCCAGCGGCGGTTCTGATCGCTTGTGTGGATCTGGTAAATCTCGAAAAGATTGGCCAGCAGGGAAACAAGAAACAGCGGCAGCACGATTACCAGACTGGCGATTTCTGTGAGAACGGGAATTGGAATGATGTAAATAGCGGCTGATATCGCCGATACCAGCAGAGGAAGCGCTGGAATGATATTGCGCTTGACCGACATCATCATGGTGATCGGTTTGCCGACCAGATTGGTGACCCTGGTGTTCATCGCCTTTTTGCCAGGGGTCTGACTATCGAGGGGGCCGAATTGAAAGGGGGTATCCTTGATGAGAATGATGATTGCAGCGGCAAGAAATACGAGAAAATTGAACGTTGCCGCCAGATTGATGGGCTTCTGAGGCAGAAGAAAGAAGGCGGGCAGGGTGATAATTATCGCCGGAACGCTGACAAAAACCTGATCGATAAAGGTTCCGATGAACCGTTTGAAGATCGGCTTCTGCAGAAATGAATCAACTTCGGCGAGTTTCTTTTTCACTTCTGCCTGGGTGGGCATTTTTATGTCGGGCTTGCCGGCCGGTTTTTTTATCTCTGCCATCTTTTCATTCCTTACAATTCAGGGGGGATTGATAGTAAAACAGCACTAAAAAATAGACCAGGTTGATCATTTAGTCAACGTCGATTCTGTTCATACTTGACGAATTAGTTCGAATGTTGCACATTGACGGCATGAAGATAGGGCTGATCTCCGATACACATATTCTCGACGATGACCGCCTCGAAATTCCGGTCTGGGTTAGAGATGCCTTCGCCGGCGTCGATCTGATCGTGCATGCCGGTGATGTCGGGTTGGCCGGTTTTCTTGGCGAACTGTCGGCGATCGCCCCCGTTTATGCCGTCATGGGAAATTGCGACCGCAGACTTGGTGATACGCCATCTTCCCGGTCCATCGAAATTGGTTGCGGCCTGCTGACCGTTGCTCACCAGGCTGGAGATGCCCGTCGTGCTCTGAACCACCGCAGCCGGGTCATGGTTTATGGCCATACCCACATTGCCCTGATCAACCAGGAAGAGAATCTTCTCGTCATCAACCCGGGCAGTCCGACCCTGCCACGTGGCGGTCTTCCTGCATCGGTGGCATTGTTGCACATAAACGGAGAAGAAATTCGCGCCGAGTTAAAGCAAAGACCCTGAGCTGCCGATTAGTTGAAAAGAGATTAAATTCCATTCAACAGGTGGCAACATGAAACGTATTCTCTTTTCGACGGTATTTATCAGTTTGATGGCTCTGGTAGCGAGTCTGCTGCAGAGTGCTCCCGCCGAAACCAACCCCGTCAGTTTCAGAGGTACTTTTTCCAGTTATCTTTCAAGTGAACCGGCAAATCTCGACCCGGCCCGCGGTGTCGACGTCAATGAAGCAACCGTTCAGGCCAAAGTGTTCGACGGCCTGGTGCGCTATGATGAAAAAATGCGCCTGGTCGGCAATCTTGCCGAATCATGGAGTGTTTCTGCCGACGGGCGTGAATATGTTTTCAAGCTCAAACAGAATGCCGTGTTTCATAACGGTCAGCAGCTGACCGCCGCCGATGTCGTATTTTCGCTCGACCGCCTCCTCGATCCCGAAGTCGGTTCCCCGCGCACCTGGGTTCTTGAAAAGGTCGAAGGTGCTGCCGAACGCATGAAAGGCGAAACTCCGATTGTGTCCGGAATTGCAGCTATCGATTCCCATACCGTTTCGATCAGACTGATTGCTCCGTTTGCTCCATTCATGAGCCTTCTGACTATGCCGGCCTGCTATATTCTTCCCTGCGAAAGCCGCACTGCGATTAAAGAACACAGCTTTTTCGAAAAACCTGCCGGCACCGGCCCGTTCAAAATTACCGAAAGGGTGCGCGACAGCTATATAAAGCTGGTGGCCAACGAATCTTATCACGATGTCAAACCAAATCTGGCCAGAATCGAAATGCGCATAATTCCTGAAAACATGAAGGCTGAAATGGAATTCGAAAGCGGCAATCTCGATATGCTGCAACTATACCCTGCCAATTATGAACGCTTCAAGACCGACCCGGAATTTGCCGCGAGTATTCATGATGTGCCGGCCCTCAACGTTTTTTATGTCGGCTTCAATAACCAGACTGCACCCTTCACCGATATCAGAGTCCGCAAAGCTCTGAACCTGCTTGTCGATCGCGAAAAGATCATCAATGCAGTATATCAGGGGCGCGCTGTTCCTGCCAACGGCAGTATTCCTCCTGGAATTTCCGGCCACACCAATACCTCGACCGGCCTTGCCTATAACCCCGAAGAAGGCAGAAGACTTCTCAAGGAAGCCGGCTATTCGAAAGCCAATCCGCTCGTTTTCGACCTCTATCAGCGTTCATCACAGTCTGCATTCGAAATTACCCGCCTGTTACAGGGTGAACTGAAAAAGCATGGCGTGCAGGTTAATCTGAAGCCCATGGAATGGAGCGCTCTCAAAGATGCTATCAGCAAGGGTGAAGCTCCGGCCTTTTATATGAGCTGGTTTGGCGATTATCCAGACGGCGAAAATTTTCTTTATCCGCTGTTTCATTCGAAAAACTGGGGATCAGGCGGAAACCGCGCCCGCTTCAAAAACGAAGAAGTCGACAGCATGCTCGATGAATCGGTCAAAATTCAGGATGCCGATCGCCGCGCTGAAGCCTACGATCGCATCAACCGGAAAGTAGCCGAACAGGCCCCCTGGATATACCTCTGGCACTGCAGTGAAAGCTATCTGACCGGTGCCAAGGTCAGCAACATCGACTTCTCGCCGATGTTCTTCTGCGACAAGGGTCTCACTCTCAGTGTTAAAGACTGACTGCCATTATGTCATTGCGAGGAGCACAGAGACGAAGCAATCGCAGCTTCGAAGTGACAAAATGACCGGACTGTTGTAAAGTTGTTGCCTGAAATTCAAAATACAAGGGTTTGTCAATGCTCGAATTCACGCTCAGAAGAATTGTCGCAACCATCCCGGTTCTTCTGGGCATTCTTATTGTCGCGTTTACCGTTCTTTACCTGATTCCGGGTG
>CAZPCO010000289.1:0-4916 GCA_964585025.1 uncultured bacterium
AGCTCTATGCACCATTTGTCAGAACCGGGAAACCAATTCTGATCATGGATCTTGCCTCTGCCGAAATGACTAAATATGCAGCCAATGCGATGCTGGCGACACGAATCTCTTTTATGAACGATATCGCCAATCTGTGCGAAAAGCTCGGGGTCGATATTTCGCAGGTCCGCCAGGGAATTGGTTCTGACAGTCGCATCGGTTACCCATTCATTTTTCCGGGTGCCGGTTATGGCGGATCGTGCTTTCCGAAAGACGTGCAGGCTCTTGTTAAGATGGGTGAACAGAACGATTACCGGCTCGAGATCCTCGAAGCGGTCGAAGCGGTAAACAACCGTCAAAAGCGCGTTCTGTTCAATAAGCTGAAAACCCGCTTTGGCAGCAGACTGAAAGATATGACTATTGCCGTCTGGGGGCTGGCATTCAAGCCAAATACCGACGATATGCGCGAAGCACCTTCTATAGTGCTGATCGAAAACCTGTTGGCCGAAGGAGCGAAGGTCAGAGCTTACGACCCTGAGGCCACCGGAGAGGCCCACAAAATTTTCGCTGATCGTATCACCTACGGTAAAAAGGTTTATGATATTCTCGACGGGGCGGATGCGCTGGTGATCGTTACCGAATGGAATGAATTCAGAAGGCCTGACCTCGACAAGGTCAAGTCGCTGCTGAAGAATCCGGTTATATTTGACGGCCGCAATCTGTTCGAGCCCGTGAAGATGCGGGAGCTCGGTTTTGAATACGAAGGAATCGGGAGGAAACAATGAAGATAATTCTGCCGGTAGCCGGCAAAGGAACAAGGCTTAGACCGCACACTTTCACCAAGCCGAAGTCGCTGGTGCGCGTTGCCGGAAAGACTGTTTTGCAGCACGTAATCGATGGTCTCAAAAAGCTCAAAGCTGAAGAATATATTATCATAACCGATGAAAATGGGCATATAATCGAGGAATATACGAGAAAGCATTACCCCGAACTCAAAGCCACGTATATTCCGCAGACTGAACTTCTGGGCCCGGCCCACGCCGTCTCGCTCGCCGCTTCCAGAATCAAAGAAGGCGACGATGTGCTCGTTGTTTTCAACGATACCCTTTTTGTTACCGACCTTACCCGCATCCCGGTATTGTGCCAGGGGCTTGACGGCCTGATTTATTCTAAAGAGGTCGATGATCCGAAGCGCTTCGGAGTCAACGTCATGCGGGACAACATCATTGTCGATATGGTCGAAAAGCCTGATCAGCCGGTCAGCAATCTCGCACAGGTCGGAATGTACTATCTGAAAGACGGAAAGCGGTTCATGGATTACATTCAGAGCAGTATCAGACAGAACCTGCGGGTTAAAGGTGAATTCTACCTGCCGGAAGTATTCAAACTGATGATCAAAGACGGTATGCGTCTTGGCGCCCCTGAAATCGAAGAATGGCTTGACTGCGGCAAACCGGAAACGCTGCTGCAGACCAACAGATTTCTACTCGAGCGCGCCAGCGGTAATCATATCTGTATCGAAGGATGTGTCATCATTCCGCCGGTTTCAATACACCCGAGTGCTGAAGTCAGACACAGTGTCATCGGCCCTTATGTGTCGATTGCCAAGGGTTGTCGAATCGATGATTCGATCATAAGAAATTCCGTCATCAACCCGAATTCAATTCTCAGGAACATCATGCTCGAAGAATCACTCATTGGAGATGCGGTCGAGCTCACCGGTCAACTGCAGCGTCTCAACGTCGGTGATAACAGTATGATCGACCTCAGCGGCCGCAACTGAAATGGAGAATTTAAGTATGTTGAGCGGAAAATCAATTATGATAACCGGTGGAACTGGTTCTTTCGGCAAGGCATTCGTAAAAAAGGTTCTGAAAGAGCATAATCCCCATAAGGTGATCATTTATTCGCGCGATGAATTCAAACAATATCAGATGGCGCAGATGTTCACCTCCGACAAATTGAGGTTTTTCATCGGCGATGTTCGTGATGAGAAGAGACTTTATCGTGCTCTGACCGGGGTGGATTACGTCATTCATGCTGCGGCCCTCAAGCAGGTTCCGGCGGCTGAATATAATCCCTTCGAAGCGGTACAGACCAATATCATGGGAGCGCAGAATCTTATCAATGCAGCCCTCGAGGCAAAAGTTCAGAAAGTTGTGGCTTTGAGCACCGACAAGGCCTGCAACCCGGTGAATCTCTATGGCGCGACCAAGCTGTGTTCCGACAAGCTGTTCGTTGCGGCCAATGCTTATTCTGGCAAGCTGAATACCCGATTTTCGGTTGTCAGATACGGAAACGTGCTTGGAAGCCGGGGCAGCGTTGTGCCACTATTTCGAGAACTGGCTCCGACAGGTGAGCTGCCGGTTACCGATGAGCGCATGACCCGTTTCTGGATCACCCTGCCGCAGGCGGTGCAGTTCGTCATCGACTCTTTTGCCTTGATGAGCGGCGGTGAGTTGTTCATTCCCAAGATTCCCAGCATGCGCATCACCGATCTTGCCAGGGCTGTCGCCCCGGGCTGCAGAATCAAAAAAGTCGGCATCAGACCGGGTGAAAAACTTCATGAGATGATGATCTCGCGCGATGATTCCCGTAATCTTTTCGAGCTGAGTGACCGTTATATCAAAATGCCGGATTTTCCTTTCTGGAAGGTCGAAGTGCCCGAAGGCGCCACTCCTGTTTTTGGCGATTTTGAATATTCGAGTGATACGAATACCTTGTGGCTCGATGTTGAACAGCTGAAAGAAGTTCTCGGTCAGGAAGGGGTCGTTGAGTGAAGTTCATTCCTTACGGCCATCACAATGTCACCAATGCGGATATTGAAGCTGTCGTTTCGGTTCTGAAATCTGATTTTCTTACGCAGGGGCCAGTTGTCGAACAATTTGAGAAGGCCGTCTGCCAGGAAACGGGTGCGCAGTTTGCGGTGGCCTGCAGCAATGGTACTGCAGCTTTGCATCTGGCAGCCATAGCCGCAGGAATTGGGCCAGGCGACCGGGTCGTCGTCCCACCGATTACGTTTGTCGCCAGTGCCAATTGTGCCAGATATGTGGGCGCACAGGTTCTTTTTGCCGACATCGATCCATCGACTCTGACCATGTCACCGCTTTGCTGTCGAAGAATTCTTGAACACTGTGCTGCCGAAGGAAATCCGGTTAAAGCGGTTGTTACTGTAGATCTTGCGGGTCACCCCTGCGATATGCAGGCATTTGCCCTGCTGAAAAAGGAGTTCAACTTCATCTGGATTCAGGATGCCTGCCATTCAATCGGTGCCAGCTGGGAAAACAACCTTGGCATCCGCTGGAAAATAGGAGAATTGCCTGAAGCGGATATGACGGTATTCAGTTTTCATCCGGTCAAGCATATTACCACCGGAGAAGGCGGCATGATAACGACGCACTCGGATGCATTTGCTGCTAGTCTGCGTCGACATCGAACTCATGGCATAACCAAAGATTCCGGTGCCTTTCTGAACCAGGCGGAAGCTTTTGCCCCCGATGGCAGTGTGAATCCATGGTATTACGAAATGCAGAGTCTGGGCTTCAACTATCGCCTTACCGATTTTCAGGCGGCTCTGGGCATGTCGCAGCTGCAGCGCCTTGCCGAAAACATCGTGCAGAGGCAGACGATTGTTAATGCTTACCATGCAAGACTTCAGGGCCTGCCGCATCTTAAATTTCCAGTTGTGGCCGACGGAGTGAGCCATGCTTATCATCTGGCCCTCGTGCAGATCGATTTTGCTGCTGTCGGACGCAGTCGTGCTGAGGTCATGAGCCGGATGAAGGCCGATGGTATCGGCACGCAGGTTCATTATATTCCGATACCGATGATGCCTTATTACGCCGGTTCCGCCAAGATGGCCGATCTGCCGGATGCGATGAATTATTATCGCCAGGCTTTGTCTTTGCCGTGCTTTCCTCAGTTGGGCGATGAAGAGATTGACCTTGTCTGTGCCGCCCTCAGAAAGGCTTTATCTTGAACCAGCCGGTAAAGAATCAGGTGGTTATTCAGGCCCGTATGGGGTCGACCCGTTTGCCTGGCAAGACTTTGCTGCAGCTTGCCGGCCGCCCGGTCCTGGAACACGTTATCAGGCGCAGCGGTGCTGCCATGCTTGTTGATCGGGTGGTAGTCGCAACTACTGACCGACCTGAAGACGACCAGGTTGCCGAATGGTGCCGGAGCAACGAAGTTGCACATGTGCGTGGCAGTTCCGAAGACGTTCTAGCGCGTTACCTGCTGGCAGTAAATGAATTTCCCTGCAGGAACGTTGTCAGAATAACTGCTGACTGCCCGTTGGTCGACCCTGGCATTATCGATGCTCTTCTGGCGCTTCACGCCGCAGGTGACAACGATTACACTTCGAATGTCATTCCACCGACTTTTCCGATCGGCTTTGATGCTGAAGTTGTGTCGGTCGCCTGTTTGCGCCGGGTTGATGCTGAAGCGAAGCTCACTTCACATCGTGAGCACGTCACCCTGTTCATTCGCGAAAATGCCGGTCTTTTTCGTACCGCTAATCTCAGTTTTGGCGGCAATTATGAGCATGTCAGACTGACGCTCGATCGCGAGAACGATTATCGGCTGCTGTCTGAAGTTTTTACCCATTTTGCCGCCGGGCCGGGCCTTTTTTCGTTTTACCAGATCATGGAATTCATCGAGTGCAATCCGCATCTGCTCGCGATCAATACCGGTATCGACCGTTTTGAAGGCGTCAAAAAGTCGGCTGCTTCCGAGAACCGCAGTCTGAAATGGCAATAACTCTTAACCGGCGCGGGCTGGTGCCGACTAAAACGGCAGTTTTTAGAGTAGATGCGGGCCCGGGAATTGGCATGGGGCATTTCATGCGTTGTCGCACCCTGGCGTTTGAGATGATCAGACGCAACTGGGTAGTATTTTTCGTTGGTCGTGGTCTGCCGGCTGAATTGCTTGAATATGCC
>CAZPCO010000290.1:0-4873 GCA_964585025.1 uncultured bacterium
CATCATCAAGGGCCAGTTGATCGAGGCAGCAGCCTGCTTTTTGCCATCGGCAAGCAATCACAACGAGGTCGCCAAGGAACTCGGGTCTCGCCACCGCGCTGCCATCGGTATTACTGAGATAACCGACGCTCTGGTTTTTGTGGTCAGCGAAGAAACCGGTAACATTTCGAAAGCCAAGGGCGGCAAGTTGACACGTGGTCTGACCGGTGACCGTATCCGCAAACTGGTGGCGGCAGCTTTTGCCAGGGTAAATCGCACAAGGGGGATATTCAGTAAAAAATGACTGACCGATTATGGCTGAAAATTCTCTCGGTGTTGCTGGGCATCTTTGCCTGGATATACGTTAATCTGGTAGTGCCGCCCCAGATCAGACGAACATTGGAAGCGAACGTTGAATATCGCAATACGCCTGAAAACGTCAAGGTGGTGCCGGCCAATCCAAGCGTCAATCTGCAGATAGAAGGCAGTCGCCGCGATTTCATTCTGGCTTCACGCAATCGGCAGCAGGTCAGCGTCGATCTTTACAATCTACGGCCAGGCCGTGTACAGCTGCCGGTCAAGGTCACTTCGGCACCGGGGCTTTCTGTAGTTTCGGTGTTTCCGGCGCAGATTCAGGTTGAAGCGATTCCGATCGTCAAGAAAAAATACGACGTCAAAACAGAGATTCTCGGGCAGCCGTCAGATGGCTTTCTTGCCAACGACCCGGTTGTGACGCCGCCTCAGGTGACGCTCGAAGGGCCGGAATCTCTGATCAAAAGAGTTTCAGCCTGTCAGATCGAGGTTAACCTCGACCAGGTAAAAAACTCGATCAGCGAACAGCGCCAGGTGCATGTAATGCTTGAATCAGGGGTAACCGACAGCGAGCTGATCGTCAATCCGACAAAAGTGAATGTCGACGTTACGGTCAAACACGGTTTCCCGGTTGTGACTTTGCCTCTGGCCAAACCCGTTTTTATCAACAAACCGCCTGAAGGTCTCAAACTCGAGGGCTTCAAACTCAGCCCCGAAATGGTGCAGATCACCGGGCCGGCACGTCTTATCAGCACTCTCAAAGACATATCTTTCAAGCCTGTCGATCTGTCGCGGGTCGAAAAAAGCGGTCAGATCGAAGTCAAACTTGAAATGCCCGACGAAAAAGTCAGACAGGTTTCCTCTGAGCCGGTGCGTCTCGAGGTGACTCTCGTCGAAACTCGAATTATCCGAACCTACCACGGTCTTCCTTTCGAGCTCAGGAAGGGGCCGCTCCAGCACGCTTCAGTATCGGTCTCGTCGTATTCGCTCGAGGTAGAGGGCTACCTCAGAGATGTCGACTAGATCAGCAACGCCGATCTGCAGATGATTCTCGATGTCGAAAAGATGAAACCGGGCACTTATCCGGTCAGCCTGTCGGCTCCGGTTGGTCTGCCTGCCGATGTAACGGTGGTAAAGATCGTGCCTCAGGAGCTCCAGGTGAAGATCAGCGATCTGACCGAACCGCCTGCCGGGCAGTAATGACTCAAAAACAAAGGATCTTGAATGGAAAACAGCAGCCAGTATTTTGTCGAGATGTTTGCGAGTGCCACGAGACAGAAGCGTCTCGACCTGTTACGCAAAATTGCCGCGAAACGTGATGAGAATGCCCTGCAGTTTCTGATCAGCTGTTTTGCTGATGAGTTCTGGGTGGTGCGCAAGGCGGCTGCCGAAATCGTCAAGGGTTTCGGTGAAGCTGCGGTTCCGGTTCTTTCAGGGGCTATCAATTCATTCAATCAGGATATCCAGCATTGGTCGCTGCAGATTCTTGGCGAGCTTGGTCCGAAAGGTCTGCCGGCAATTCTGCGTGCCATGAAGAGCACCAATGACGAAATCAGATATTTTGCCTGTAACGCTCTCGGCAGTGCCAGGATTCCGCAGGGCGTCACCATGCTGCTCAAAGCGCTTGGTGACGAACGCTGGCGAGTGCGCAAGGCGGCTTCAGACGCGCTGGTTAAATATGGCGAGGCGGTAATCGCTCCGCTGCAGCAGGTTCTCAAGCTTACTGACGACGAAGACATCAGATTCTGGGCGATCAAGACGCTCGGCAAGCTTGGGCCCAAGGCGCAGCGTTTTCTGCTCGAAGCTTTGCGCAGCGGCGACAAGCAGACACGTTACGTTATCGCGGCTGCTCTGGGTGAATCCGGCGACAAGCGGGTTATCAGGGTGCTTATCGAGTCGCTGGCCGACCCCGACTGGACAATCAGAAAAAGTGCGACGATGGCGCTGGCCGAAATCGGTGACAATGCCGTCGACATGATGCTCGAGTATCTGCGCGGCCCGAACGAAGATATTCGCGACGGCTGTCTGCGCGCTCTGGTCAAGGCCGGCAATGCAAGTCTGCAGCGTTTGTTCGACGAGATCATCAAAATGGATGAAAATCATCGTTTCCTGATCCGCAGGTCGATTGTCAAAATCGGTTCGCGGGTTGTCGAGCCGCTGATGCGTCTTTTTAAGTTGAAGAACCCCGAAATTCTGGCTTTTGCCGCATCGACTCTCGGAGAAATAGGTAACCCGAGGGCCGTGCCAGTGCTGGTTGTCGGCCTGTCGCACGAAGACTGGAACGTGCGTCGCAGCAGTGCCTATGCGCTGACCGAAATTGGTGAACGTGGCGTCGACAAGATTGCTGAAGCGCTCAAATCGCCGAACGATGATGTGAGATACTGGGTAACCCGCATACTTGAAAGTATCGGTGAACCCGGGGTGCCATATCTGATCAGGGCTTTGAAAGATTCGAACCGCGAGATCAGGTATTTTGCTGCAAAGGCGCTCGGCAGTTCTTTCGATCCGTCAGTGACGCGTTCGCTGATCAATTCGCTCTCCGACGAAGTCTGGAGCGTGCGCAAAGCTGCGGCCGAGAGTATCTGCCGGCTCGACACCATTCCGATCGAGGATGTTCTCAGGCATATTTCCAGTGACAACGAAGATATCAGACACTGGGTCAGTTTTATCATCAGAGAAGTCGGCCAGAATTATCTGCCGGTGATCATCGAGGCAATGCGCAAAGGAGATGCCGAACTGCGTCTCTACGCCTGCCAGGCGGCCGGCATGATCAATTCACCTGAGCTTGTCGATCCGCTGATTCTGGCTTTGCGCGACGACAGCGAATGGGTGCGCACCTATGCCGCCATTTCGCTTGGTCAGACCGGTGATCCGCGGGCAATGATTCCGCTGATCCGGAGTTTTTCAGACCGCAACACCGACGTGCACCGCAACGTTGTTTCGGCTTTCGAAAAGCTCGGTGACAAAGTTTACAAGGAACTTATCAAGTGTATCGAAGGCGAAGACATCGAACTGCGCCGCAACGCCGCGCTGGCGCTTTCTGAGATGCGTGACGAGCGCGGGGTCGATCATATCGTGATTCTTATGGAAGACACGGACGAAACGGTGCGGGCCTGCGCCGCAGAAGCTCTGGGTAATTTTCCGGGGCTGAAGGCGCGGACGATGCTTGGCGAAGCGCTTGCCGACAGTTCGATGAAGGTCAGACTTGCGGCGATCAGATCGCTTGGCGAGCTCGACAGCGAAGCCGACGCTCTGACGCTGATGGCCCATTCCGGAAAAGTGCGCGATGAGCGCGAAACGCGCACCGTCAAGCGCACTCTCAGTGAAATGGCTCTGAACAATCCCGATCTGTTCATCAAACTGTTTACCCACGAACAGAACGCAATCAAAACTATGGCCTGTGATTCGCTGGTGATGGCGGGTACCGATGTCATGGCCCGCCTGTCGCAGGTGGCGACCGAATCTCAGGATGAGACGACGGTTTTCTGGTGCAAGAAGGCAATCAAGCAGATCAAACAGCCGCGGGAGAACATGTTCTATGGTTGATGCCGATCGCAGGCTGCCATGGCTCAAGCTTGCCTCGATGAACTGGCTGGGGGCAACGCTTGCGGCCGGGTTGATCAAGGAATTCGAGACGCCGCAGCGTGCTTTCAGGGCGACGCGCGGGGATCTGATGCGCATCAAAGGCTGGGACAATTACCGGGCCGAGCGTTTTGTCGCTGAAGCCTCTGCCGCTGAGCCGGTCTGCCCGCCGGAACTTCTCGACCGCAAGGGAGTCAGGCTCGTCTGTTTCAACGATACCGATTACCCGCCGCTGCTGCGCGAAATTCCAGATTCGCCGACGGTGCTGTTCGTCAAGGGTAATCTCGATTTTGCCGGTGCGCCGGCGATTGCGGTAGTCGGGGCACGCAACGGCACCCAGATGGGTTACGACATTGCGAGGGATTTTGCGGCCCGGCTTGCCAGGGCGGGTTTTATCATCGTCAGCGGCATGGCACTCGGAATCGACACTTATGCGCACCGTGGGGCTCTCGAGGCCGGTGGTCGCACGATCGCAGTGCTGGCAAACGGTCCTGACATCGTTTATCCACGGGGCAACCAGAAGATTCGCGATGCGGTGCCAGAACGGGGTGCAATCGTTTCTGAATACGCTCCCGGTGTAGTGGCGCGACCATGGTATTTCCCGATCCGTAACCGGGTCATTTCTGGCATGTGTGTCGCGACGCTGGTCGTAGAGGCGAGTGCCCGCAGCGGTTCTCTGATAACTGCCCGGCTGGCGGCCGAGCAGAACCGTGAAGTGTTTGCCATTCCGGGAAGTATCAGATCGAAAGTTTCGGAAGGCACCCTGAGTCTGATCAGCGATGGTGCCAATCTGGTGACCGATCCCGATGAAATCATCGACTATTATGCGACGCTGCTGCCAGGAGCGCAGACTGACGGCGAAGAAGAAGAATTTTCCGATCTCACTGACGAAGAAAGAAAACTGCTGTCTCAGCTTGAATCTGAGCCGGTTTCGCTAGACAGATTGCTTGAAATCGGCTGGCAGCGCGAGCGATTGTTTTCTTTACTTTTGCAGCTCGAA
>CAZPCO010000291.1:0-4857 GCA_964585025.1 uncultured bacterium
TTTCGGCGGCATCTCTTCAGGAAATTTCCTCTACCATGACTGAAGTTGATTCGCGTGCGAAACAGAATGCCAAAGATGCTCAAATCGCAAGTGAACTGGTACTGAAAGCCAAAAACAATGCGGAAAAGGGCAGTGAGCATATGTTTGAGATGGTCAATGCCATGCAGGACATCAGAGGTTCCAGTCAGCAGATTGCCCGAATCATCAAGGTTATTGACGATATCGCTTTTCAGACCAACCTGCTCGCTCTTAATGCCGCAGTAGAAGCTGCTCGTGCCGGCAGGCACGGCAAGGGATTTGCTGTCGTCGCCGACGAAGTGCGCAACCTTGCAGGAAGAAGCGCAAAAGCGGCCCGGGAAACTTCTGAGTTGATCGATTCATCCGAAGCCAAGGTAGAAAAAGGCGCGGCGGTCGTAAACCAGAATGTTGCCGCATTGAAAGATATGGCAGCTGGAATTTCGAAAGCAGCGGATATTATCAGCAATATCGCTGCGGTGAGCAACGAACAGGCGGTCTGGATTGCAGAAATCAGCACCGGTCTTGGGCAGATCGACAGCGCTACTCAACAGAACAGTGCCAATGCAGAAGAAATTGCCGCGTCGGCCGTTCAGTTGTCAAGCCACGCTACTATGCTTCATGAAGGCATATCGACCTTTCAGCTCAGTGAAAAAATTTAGAACTTGAAACGTGCCAGCAGATTGCGTAACTGCTTGGCCATCTTGTTGAGCTCTTCTGCTGCTGCTGCAGTTTCTTCTGCAGTAGCACAGTTTTCCTGGGTTGCTCCTTCGATCGATGACACACCAGCCGAAATCTGATCGACTCCAAGTGCCTGTTCTTTGCTGGCTGCGGTAATCTCTTCAATCAGGTCGGTGGTTTTGATGACTGCCTTAACTATTGTCTGCAGACCACTGTTGGTTTTTGCCGCTATTTCAGCCCCATCGCGGACCTTCTGGACGGTGCTGTCGACTAGTTCGCCGGTTTCTCTTGCCGCTTTCGCACTTCGACCCGCCAGATTTCTGACTTCGTCGGCGACCACTGCGAAGCCTTTACCGTGTCTGCCGGCTCGTGCTGCTTCAACGGCAGCATTCAACGCCAGAAGGTTGGTTTGAAAGGCTATGTCGTCGATTACTTTGATTACTTTCGATATCTGGCTCGACCCTGAAGTGATGTCATCCATCGACTGAACCATTTTAGCCATGTGTTCATTACCGAAGGTTGCCGCATCACGCGCTTCAACCGAAAGAACTCGGACTGTCTCTGATTTCTCGGCGTTCGATTTGGCCCGGTTGGCAATTTCTGTGAGAGAGCTGCTTATTTGTTGTACTGAAGCCGCTTCGCCGGTTGTCTGATTGCTGAGAGCTTCGCTGGCGCTGGATACGCCCTCTGAACCCTCGTTAAGAGACGTTGAAACCGAATGAATCTCGGAAATAAGCTCGCGAAGACTCTGCAGCATCATTTTCTGGGCATGCCCCATGGTGTCGTGATCTGAAACTGGCTCTATCTCGATGGTCAGGTCGCCCTGCCCAAGTCTTTCGGCCACTTTTGCCGCCTGCTGGTTGGCTTCGAGCATTCCGTTTATCGAGTTGACCACAGCATTGATTTCGGTAGCTCCTACAGTTTTCAGTCTGATATCTGAATTCCTGGTCGAAGCGACTTCCACCATTGCGCCTGCGATTTCTTCCATTGGCTGCAGGACCTTTACCCTGAGAACAAACGAAAGGAAAATCAGGATACACAAATCGAGAATGAGAATCATGATGATCGTCTGTTTAAGATCGTTTCTGATCGCCTCACTGACAAATTTGAGATCGGGGAAAATCTGCAATTCTCCGACTTCTTCACGCGATTTTTTGGTCTCGTAGTAAAGTTTTATCGAAACTGCCGGTTTTTCTTCCGGAGACTTGGTCGTGGCAACCGGTTTCCAGTCGTTATCCCGGCAGTATCCTTTAGCCTTATCTTTGATCACTACCTGCAGCTGTCTGAGGTTCCGGTTATCCATCTCAGAAAGCAGTGCGCGGTTTGCCTGCGCGTCATCGAAGTTGTAAAGGGCGGTTGGCAGAACGACTGAAAGTCTGCCGGCAGCAACTTCGCATTGCTGTTTAAGTTCGGCAATGGCAGCTTCGCTTTTTACTTTATACTGCAGTGCCCCACCGGCAAGCAGTATTGCCGATACAAACAGAATAACCCAGATCAGCAGCTGGGCTCGCAGGCTTTTGAACATTCCGGTATCCTTTCACTGCTGTCAACTTACTTGACCCAGTCTGAAACATTGTATTTATCGAGAATTTCTTTCAGCTTTCCGCTGCTTCGCAATTCTTTGATGCCTTTGTCGATTATCTCAGCATACTTTTTCGAGGTTTCTTTGACTGGAGACAGGGCAAAGAACAGGTCGTCCTCGCCGCCGATTCTTCCTGCCGAAACCACATCGGCTTTCCAGGCATTCTGGGCCACTACCAGGGGATTTTCGAGAAATCCTTTGATGCGACCGGCAGAAACCATTTTTGCCAGCTTTTCAAGAGCATCTTCTCCGGTGGCAACGAAGAAACGTTCGGCATTGTCCTTGTTTTCGGCTATATAGGCATCGAGTTCCTGGCTATATGAATAATCTGCAATGATCCCGATTTTGAGGGCTTTCAGATCTTCGATGCTGCTGCATTTTATATCACTGCCAGCCTTTACGAACAATTCGGCCGTCATTACTCCCATTTTTTCAGTCGGAAAGACGAAGCCTTCTGCGTCACGAATTCCGGCTCCTACAAGAGCGTCGAAGTCGCCTTTTCTGGCTTCGGCTACGGCACGGGTCCATGGCATGGTCTGATAGTCGACTTCAATGTTCAGCGGAGCAAAAATAGCTTTAAGTACTTCGATGCCATAGCCAGGTTTTTCTGAGCCTGGTTCACCATTGTATGGCATCCATACATCGGCTCTGACGGTAAATTTTTCACCGGCATAAGATACGCAGCAGATCAATAACATTACCAGCACAAGTATCTTTTTCAACACAGCAGTCTTCTCCATTCTGTCTATCTAAATTTTATTGAGTCTAGCATTCGCTTATTAAAATTCAAACAAAAACTTGTTTCAGCCTTAATCGAGCAGGAGGCGAAAGTCAAGAATGTTTGAGTTTGAATCGGTTCAGAAGCCCGCGTAATTGAACAGCCATTTTGGCGAGTTCTTCAGCTGCAGCGGCAGTTTCTTCTGCAGTGGCGCAATTTTCCTGCGTGGCTGCCTCGATCGATGAGATGCCGCTGGAAATCTGTTCGACACCTGAGGCCTGTTCCTTGCTGGCCCCGGCGATTTCTTCGATAAGATTTGTGGTCTTCATCACTGAGGTGACGATTGTCTGCAGGCCGGCGTTGGTTCTTTCGGCGATTTCAGCGCCATTTTTGACCTTTTTCACCGTGTTGTCAATCAACTCTCCTGTTTCATGCGCTGCCTTGGCGCTTCTCCCGGCAAGATTACGCACTTCATCGGCGACGACCGCAAAACCTTTGCCGTGCCTTCCGGCTCTTGCAGCTTCTACAGCCGCATTAAGAGCCAGGAGGTTGGTCTGAAACGCAATGTCATCGATTACCTTGATAACCTTGGCAATCTGGGAAGATGCGTTGGTGATTTCAGTCATCGATTGCAGCATCAGAGCCATGTTTTCGTTGCCTGATGACGCGGCATTTCTGGCCTCAACAGATAGAATTCTGACTACTTCAGAATTCTCGGCGTTTGATTTTGCTCTTGAGGCAATTTCAGACAAGGAACTGCTTATCTGTTGAACGGATGCAGCTTCCCCGGTTGTCTGAGCGCTGAGTGTGTCGCTGGCGCTGGAGACTCCGGCTGAGCCTTCGTTAAGAGATGAAGATACTGACTGGATTTCGGTCAGAAGCTCGCGCAGGTTGATCAACATTCGATTCAGTGCATGACCCATTGTGTCTCGGTCAGAAACCGGCTTGACGTCAATCGTCAGATCGCCTTCTCCAAGCTTCTCTGCGATGACCGCCGCCTGCTGGTTGGCTTCAAGAAGCCTGTTCATCGATTCAACCATCATATTGATCTCTGTTGCACCATTGGCCACAAGCCGGTGCGTTGAATCACGCGTCGTGGCGACTTCACCGATTTCGCCGGCGATTTTCTGCATTGGCTGGATAACCTTGTATTTGAGAATCTGCGAGAGAAGAAACAGTATGCAGAGATCCAGCAGCAGAATCATCAGGCCCATCTGCTGCAAATCTGCACGCAAGATGGCCAGCATCGGTTTGGGATCTGCAAAAATCTGCAGTTCACCAACATCTTCCTTGCTTTTATCCGGGTCATAAATGAGCCTGGAAGTGATGGTCGGAGGTGTGCTGCCGGCTTGTTCGGTGGATACTACTTTACCGTCTGTATCCCGGGTGAAACCCTTGGGTTTGTTGTCGACAACCACCAGTATCTGTTGCAGGTTGGGGTTGTTCATTTCGGCTGTGAGCGTTCTGGCTACCTGAGGATCGTCACAGGCATATAGAATAGCTGGAAGAACGACTGAGAGCCGGTCGGCAGCCAATTCGCACTGCTTCTTCAGATCTGCAGAAGCTGCCGCGCTCTTGTGATCATATTGTACGTAACCCCATCCGATCATGACGACCGAAACCATCAAAATCAGCCAGATCAATAATTGTGCGCGAAGACTGTTGAACATCCTTTAAATCCTTGAAAAATCTCCATTGTCTTTCTACCGGATATCCGCGATTGTTAATCGCTCGTGAGCAAACTTTTAGCAGTCAGAAAGTTTCTTGTTTTCCTGCTCATGAGAGAATACCGAAAGCAGCCTTTCAAGATGGCAGGTTAACCATCAGTGTTCTGTTTGAATATTCAGAATTATCAGCTGCC
>CAZPCO010000292.1:0-1256 GCA_964585025.1 uncultured bacterium
ACTTGCCCGAATCTATATTTTTTACCTGATCGAACATCTGATAAGCCCGGGCAACGTTATCCGCCAGAGGCCCATAGACATGCTGCAGCTTTTGCGCGGTTTTGGCATAATTGCCAAAAGCTTCACGAAATTTTTCGACATCACCCTGCAGCTGATAAACCTCCATAAGACCGCCCCAGGCAAAAAGCTCTTTGAAGTGATTTGCACCCGCATCACTGACTGCGGCGCGATAATATTTTTCAGCAGCGGCGAATTCGCAGCGGTCGAGCAAAGAATTGGCTTCGCAAATCACCGGGTCATCCTCGGCTTCGATCATCTGACGTGTTTCAACCGGTGTATCAGAGGGAAATGTATGAATTCTGGGGACAGCCTGAATCTTCTGCCAGGCGCTGTCAAGCTCGTTGTCGATCTGTTCAACCTTGGGTGCTACAACCGGTGCGGCCCCAGAATTACGGGTTCTACCCGCCGGGCCGTTGAGAGAGGTAAGATTGAAAGCCGATTGCCTGCCCATGTCGGTTATGGAAATTCTGGTCGGAGTCTGGGTTTCATCAGCCGATCGACCGACAAACATCATATAAAGAAGCGGCAACAACAACAGCAGACAGCCGATTATCAGCAGTCGCACATCATTGAAATCTAAATCTTCAAAGTAGCTTTTCAGATTGTCGAACATTAATATTAAGCCCCTATCCTCTCATTGTACACAAAAATACGCCGGCCCATAACGTCTCTTTTCAATTTATGGAAAAAGATTCAGATCAGACGCACGGGTAAAGCCGTTCAGAGTGGGTCAGGAACAGGTTCGGAATTTTTCAGGATAGCCCGCAGTCTGTAAATAGTCTGATCGGCAATGCCCTTTACTGAAATATTCTCTTCGATGCTGTAATCGAAATGCCCCTGGGGAAGATAACTGAAAGTTCTTGCATCAACGACCGTCTCACCGGCCTGGGCCAGTTTCTCGAGGCGTGCTGCCAGATTGACCGTTTCGCCGATTGCTGTATATTCCATGCGGTTCGAAGACCCGAAGTTTCCAACAACCGCTTCCCCTGTGGTAATCGAAATTCCCAGTCCAAGGCTGTGGCCATGCGGTAACTTTACATTGCGACAGAAGGTCTCGAATTTTTCGTGCAGACGAAAAGCTGTATAGACACAGCGCAATTGATCATCCGGCTTTGCAATAGGTGCCCCGAAAATCACCATGATACAGTCACCCATGAATTTGTCGATCGTGCCCTGACTTTTCAGGATCAATGCCG
>CAZPCO010000292.1:1266-4832 GCA_964585025.1 uncultured bacterium
CGAAGCCTCTTCAAACCAGCCATTCAAAAGCTGAACCAGAAAATCGATGTTCAAAACGCCGGTCAGTCTTGTAAAACCACGAAGATCGGCCATCATTATAGTTATTTTACGCTTCTTTCCGCCAAGAACCGCAAGATTTTCGTTGTTGACCAGTTCGCTGACCACTGCCTTCGAAACATATTTACTGAAGCTGGCCTCGATCTGTTGAGATTTTTTCGTGGCCGTGTCAAGTTGCGAAATGCGCATTTCATGCAGCTGACAATTCTCGAGAGCTGATGCCAGAACATAGGCGAAGGTTGCAAACATCTGCGGTTCGAGATAATGGCGATTTTCGACCTTCTGTTTTACTACTGCCACCAGGCCGATTACTTTTCCTGCGGCACTCAATGGCATGACCGCCTGGGCATCGAGACTGGCTCCTGGAATGAGTTGCCGCAGCGAAGGCAGATTCGATCGCCCACTGATGACGTTAGATACACCTTTTTCTGGATCATAGCTGTGTTTGTCCCAAAAATCGGCAGGAACCATCATCGGTCCGACGCTCTTTTCTGCCATCAGGCCAGGGCCAGAAAACGGTATCAACTGATTGTTTGCATAATCGGCGAAAAACACCACTGCTTTCTCGACACGGAAAACCTGCTGCAAAACATGGTAGGCCTGCGAAATAACCCGCTGCCGTTCCTTCATGCAACCTATAAGGCTGAAATTCAGCAGTCTGGCCATACCGTTTTCCTGGCTGTCGATCAGTTCTCGCTTCAGACGCCCGAATTCAATTTCTGAGATGAATGAAGCGGTCAGACGTGCATGAAAAAGCGAGACAAGCACAATCGCCAGAGAATGAGACAGCAGACCGGTGAAAAATTGCCCCGCATTCCCTCTGGCAACAGCCAGAACGAAAATCAGAGCAAGGTTTGGAGCTGACAAGACAAGAGCGTAAAATGGAAATTTGTCTTCAACCTTCAGACAGGCAGCCAATAATATAGCCACTGCAAGCATGGTGCGCCATGAAAACACCAGGCCGGTTCCAAGAATCAGATTCCAGCTGTCGAAGACGGCAAGAACCACCGTCAAAGCCAGACAGATAATAAAAATATCTGTCCTGACAAACTCTTTGATGCCAGGAGATTTCTGATTCATTTTCAACCTTGGTCAGCTGTCTGCTGAAAGCCTTTCTAATCATATGATATCACGCCCGGCAGAAATTACCGACTTTTTCGTTGAATTTACCAGTCGGGTTCGTCGGCTGAGGGCTTCTGGGCCGGCCGACGGCGCTTTTCGAACCAGTTTCTCAGTTCATCGGCATCCATTTCAAACGGATCCATTTCTTCACTTCGTTGTTGTTCGTTGCGGTAACGCAGCTGTATCTCTCTTTCACGAGCTTCCATTTCTTTAAGAATCTTTTCGATCATATAAGGATTCACTTTACTGTTTTTAAGAGCACGGGCGCGCTGCGAGGCTTCTGGTTCATCCTTGCCGGCACTCTGCCGGTTATCGATCTGAACATCCCCAGGCCTGTTCTCATCGTCGGAATTATCTTTATCAGCAGTCAATTCCTGCGCTCCCGAGGCAAGATCGGATGTATCGCTGGCATTCTGCATGCCGGAATTCTGCGGCTGTTGTTGAGAATCTTCGCCTGCCGGCTTCTGCGATTCAGATTCGCCCGTCGACGGCTTTTCGGCAGAATTATCCTTTTGCTCTTTCGATTCAGACGACTGATTTTCGCCGCTTTTCTGGCCCTGCTGGTCTTGCTGCTGCCCCTGCTGGTCTTGCTGCTGCCCCTGCTGGTCTTGCTGCTGACCCTGCTGGTCTTGCTGCTGACCCTGCTGGTCTTGCTGCTGACCCTGCTGATCTTGCTGCTGACCCTGCTGGTCTTGCGACTGACCCTGCTGATCTTGCTGCTGACCCTGCTGGTCTTGCGACTGACCCTGCTGGTCTTGCTGCTGACCCTGCTGGTCTTGCTGCTGCCCCTGCTGGTCTTGCTGCTGCCCCTGCTGGTCCTTCTTATTTTGCTGCTGTCGTTCCATCTGCTTCTGCAGCTTTTCTTTGGCCACTTTCAGATTGTATTCGGCTTTATCGTCCGTTCTTATTTCCAGACTGCCCTCGTAGGCACTGATTGCGGCAGCATAATCCCCAGCCCTGAAGGCAGAATTCCCCAAATTGTATAGACTTGCGAAACGAGCTTCAGGATTCTGAGCTCTTTCGGCAGAAGCGGCAAAATAACCGGCAGCCGCCGAAAAATTGCGTTTGCGGTAATTGACTATACCAAGATCATAATGAATGACAGGGTTATCAGGATCGGCAAATCTGGCTTTCTGCAGTTCAGCTTCGGCAGCTTCGAGATTGCCGACCTCGAGAGCTTCCATCCCTCGGCTGACATTGAATGCCGGATGAGCCTGCAGTGTTGCAGAGCCAATAAATAGACCCAGAAAGATTATTGAAGCCAGCAGTCTCTTCATATTCTCTTTAACCAGTGATCCTTTTCGCGTTCATACGGAATCCGTTCAGAAATCATCCATTCAACCAGCAGGAGCAGAAACGCCAGCAATACCGGATAAAAATACAGTTCCCGTCTGACGAGACGACTGCCGCCGGTAACTGCGATGCGTTTGATGCCATCTAACCCCGCTATTACCTCACGGGCGCTGGAAATATCAGAGGCGCGGAAATATGAAGCCCCGGTTCGTTCTGCAATTTCCCGCAGATTGCTTTCGTTTAGCCTGGTGATTACCGGGCGCCCTTTGTAACGTTTGTAGACGACTTCGCCAAACCAGGTGCGACTTTCAGGGATTCTACCTCCGGCCTCACTGCCGATACCGACGGTGAAGACCTGGATTTTTTTGCGGGCTGCTTCTTCGATTGCCCTTTCGAGACGATCACGGTTTTCATCTTCGCCATCAGAAATCAGCAGAATTGCCCTCGACTGAGAGGCAGTCAGATCAAAACGGTCAAGCGAAGTCTGGATCGCACCACCGAGGTTCGTGCCCTGTCTTGAAAGCAAACTGGGGTTAACGCGTTCAAGAAAAGTAAGAAACGCATTTTTGTCGTATGAAAGCGGGCTTTGAATCATGGTCTCACCGGCAAATACTACCAGACCAAGGCGGTCATCGCGCAACCCGTTAACCATACGCGCCAGAATGGCCTTGGCAACATCGAGGCGGCTGTTGCCATCTATATCGTCGGCATACATCGATTTGGAAATATCAAGGGCGATGACCAGGTCGAGGCCTTCGCCCATTATCGCTTCTTCATAGAAGCCCCCCTGCGGCTGGAGGAGGCCGATGCCGGCCAATGCGAGGCCGACAATAACGATGCACCATTTTAACACCGGGCGGCGGGTCGGCTTATGGCCGGCGATACGTTCAAACATCAGATCGCTGGCAAAATTCTGGCGACGTCTTCTGAGCCCTGCCGCGGTATGTCTCCAGAGCAGAGTCACCCAGACGGCGGCAAAAAGAAGCAGAAAAGCCAATTCTCCTGATTTGAACATCAACATCAGAATAACCTCTGAAAAACGCGGCTGCGCAGATAAATCTCGACCAGCCGCACCAGACATGCCGGCGCCAGAA
>CAZPCO010000293.1:0-4802 GCA_964585025.1 uncultured bacterium
GATGGAATTCGGTGTGTTCGAGCGACAGGTTGGTAAAACCGGCGACTTTGAAAACGAGATCTTCTACCCGCCAGGTTTTGAGGGAATGGGAGCTGACTTCAAGAATGCCGTGATTTATTCCGTGATTCAGAGCTCGTTCGAGCAGAGACTGTAAAACCTGTGATTCCGGAGTGGTATTGCTTGCAGGGATTTTTTCGAATTCCATGTCGTATTCGACCGTGCCGATCCGAAAAGAGTGTCCAAAGGCTTTTTTCAGAATGCTTTGCACGAGGTAGGTAATCGTGGTTTTGCCTTTGGTTCCGGTAATCCCGATAAGGTTCAATTTTTCAGAAGGATGGTCGTAGAATTTCGCAGAAACCTCTGATAGAGCCTGGCGGGCATTGCTTACCTTGACTACCGGCACTTCGATGTTTTTTCTGGTTCCCTCTGTCATTACTGCAGCAGCTCCGCGTTCCAGGGCATCAAAAATGAAGGCGCAGCCATCGATATGTTGCCCGGGCAATGCGACAAAAAGATTGCCTTTGCCAACTTTTCGAGAATCAAAGGCAATTCCGGTTATTTCGATGTCGAGAACCCCTGTGGTCGAAACGATATTTTCTGGAAGAATGCTGCGCAACGTTTTCATGATTCTGGCTCCGGTGGAAGCGTTAGATTTAATGGGATTCTATCAGGTTTTAATGATCGGTGAAACATGTTATTCAACAATATCAGGAGACAACTTTACCCGCAGGATTTTGGACGCCGGTAAAGGTCGGCCGGCTGGTGGTTGCTGGGCGATGACCACGCCATTTCCTTCAAAAATGGCTTTCAGATTCTGCCTGTTGATCATCTGAATCGCAGCCTTCAACGACTTGCCTCGCAGATCCGGAACGAGTTCTTCGGAATCAGATGCGGTCATGGTCGTTGAGGCAACACCTGCTGTGGAAACTGAAAGCATGTTTGGCAGCTTGATAATTTCCTGCTGCACGGTGATCTTGTTCTTTTTCAGAAGCTGCTCTTCGCGGGCTTCCTGTGAGAGGGAACGGTCTGGTGGTACCTTCAGATGCTTGAGTACCCGGTCAGCGATGCGTGCAAAGGATGGTGCAGTAACCTGGCCGCCATAAAGCGTTCGTTCGTCACCTTTGGGTTCGTTGACTGCGACAAAAAGGACTATTCTCGGGTTCATCGCCGGAATCATCCCGATGAAGTTAACGACTACCTTATCGTTGAAATAACCACCGCGGGGATTTGCTTTCTGGGCCGTGCTGGTTTTCCCGCCGGAGGTGTAATCTTCAAGCATTGCCATGTGCCCGGTGCCATTTTCGACGACCCCCATGAGCATTCGGCGCAATGCTCTCGACTGCTCAGGAGTTACCGCCCGCCGTATGATTTCCGGGCCAAAATCCTGGCGTATTTCGTTGTCTGGTGACACAATACGCTTTACCAGACGGGGTCTGATCAGATTGCCGCCGTTGGCGATGGCAGAATAAGCCTGAACCAGCTGCAGGCCTGTTACCGTCATTTCCTGGCCGATAGCTAGAGAAGATGGCGAAAATCCTGACCATTTGGAGGGTGGTTTAAAAATGCCGTTGCTTTCAGCAACCACTTCTGCGCCGGTTGGATCACCGAAGCCAAATTTTTTGTAGGTTCTGTAAAGCATCGAGGGTTCGACCAGCTGCGAAAGCTGCATCATGGATGCGTTGCACGATTCGGCAATGGCTTTGTCGACATCAACCAGGCCATGTGCTCCATGGCAGCGGATACGCCGACCCGGCATCTCGCCATAGCCACGGCAGTAAAACCTGGTGCTTTTATCGACTTTGCTGTTTTCTATTGCGCTGGCAACCGCGATGATTTTGATGCAGGAACCAGGCTCAAAAAAGTCGGTTGCCGGGCGATTGCGTCTGAATTCCGGCTTGGCCGCACCGAAGCTGTTAAGATCATAGTTTGGCAGACAGGCCATCCCAAGTATTTCTCCGGTATATGGGTCCATGACGATGGCGGTTGCATCGATCGGTTCATATTTTTCGACCAGCTTAGTCAGTTCGGATTCAAGAACATGCTGAATAAAGGAGTCGATGGTGAGATTGATGTTGCTGCCCCCCATGGGCGGCGTAATGACACGCATTCGTCCCGGGCCGCTTTCATTGAGACTGATATCCTCCTGAACCGCGAGGCCCGGATAACCGCGCAGGGTTTTGTCAAAAAGGCGCTCGAGGCCTTCGAGCCCCTGCTGTTCTGCTCCTGTGAAACCAATGAGATTCGAAGCGAGCGTCTTCTGAGGGTAATAGCGCCGATAATGACTTTCGAGGTTCACTCCGGGAATATTAAGCTTTTGCAGCTTCATGGCCAGGTTTGGCTCAAGTTCTTTAAATATTTGAATGTATCCGGAACGATCACCGACTTTGGCGATGATTTCTTCGCGGGTCATTGGCAGGACTGTGGCCATCAGGTTGGCAGCTTCGGCGAGCGATTTGACTTCACGGGTGTAGAGAAAAACCGTGTAGGTATCGACAGAAATGGCCAGTTCGTCACCGCGTCGGTCGTAGATATTGCCGCGTTTCATGTCGAGAACACGTTTGCTGACATGGTTGCGTGTCGAACGCTGTGCCCACTGATTATACTGGAAAATCTGCAGCTGAATGAGGCGCAGAATGAAGATTCCGGTCATGAGGCCGGAGATACCAAGCAGAAGAATGGCGCGCATGGTGCGCGGATGTATGGATCTGCTTTTCATGATTTGGAAACTCCTGACCCAAGCTTGCGGGCAGACCGCAGCCGTGCTGATCTGGCTCTGGGGTTAGCTGCAACCTCGGCATCGTCAGCAAACACGGCTTTGCTGGTAAGGATTTCCAGGATCGGCTTTTTGCCGCAGACGCATACCGGGAATTTGGGTGGGCATTCACAGCCCTTCTGGTTTCTCTGCATAAAATTTTTGACCAGTCTGTCTTCTAGTGAATGAAAGGAGATTATCGTCAGGTGTCCGCCCGGGTTGAGGCAGTCGAGAGCTATGCCGAGGAAAGTTTCGATTTCTTCAAGTTCGTGGTTGACAGCGATTCTTAAAGCCTGAAAAACGCGGGTGGCGGGGTGGATGTCGCTCTTGTGACGGCTGGCGCCTGGAATTGCTTCGGATATTGTTGCTGCCAGCTGGTCGGTGGTAGCGAATGCCACTATGGAGCGTTGTCTCACAATGGCATCGGCAACACGTCGACCAAATTTTTCTTCACCGTACTCATAGAATATTTTCGCAAGTTCATCTCGTGACAGTTTGTTGACGAGGTCGGCAGCGGTCTCTTTATCGTCGCTGCTCATTCGCATATCCAGAGGCCCCGGCCTGGTGAATGAAAACCCGCGGGCAGGATTGTCGAGTTGCCACGAAGAGACTCCGAGGTCAAGGAGAATTCCGTCCACTGCTTTGACACCGCAACGGACAAGAATTTCGGGCAAATCGGAAGCATGTGCCTGATAACGGCATATTCTCGGATCGGCCAGCCCGGAAACGGAGTGTTCGAGAATCTCGGCGTCTCGATCGATGCCGATTACTTTACTTAGCTCTGGATATGCTGAGAGAACGGCTCTGGTATGCCCTCCCATGCCGAATGTGCCATCGACAAATATCCTGCCCTCAGCCGGCAGAGCAAATTTCACTACCGCATCGACAAGAACGGACTGGTGAAAAGGGGTTTGACTAGTCATTTTTCTGGTTCCAGTTTTCCGGCATGGTTATGTAGATCAGGCGGCGTGGTATAACCATGCCAAGCTCCGTTTTCGCTACGGTCTCTATTCGAGCGAGGGATTGCAGTTTGGAGATCTCGGCACGCAGGTCGGCATTGGCGTTTTCAGTGTTGCTGATGACCTTTTCTGCATTCTTGATGCGCAACTTAACTTCGACCATCTTGGTCGATTGCCAGATATAGACGGTCAGCATGGCGCTCAAAAGCAGAATTGCAGTCAGATAGAGGCGGATAATCTGTCTGCGTCGGGCCGTTCCTTCAGATATGCTTACATCGCGTTCCTGAGCGCGAACGGTTGGCTCGGCAGGGCCTGGAGTCAGAAGAATCTTTGCGTTGTTCAATGTTTTGACCTGCGATAAAAGTACATAACAAAGGGAGAAACCTGGTGAGATTTCTCCCTTCGGTTGGGCGTGTTTTTATCTCTGGTTCAGAGTACCATGCTGGCTGTCAAATTCCAAGAGCGATTGAACATTTTTTTCAAGATTCTGCACTGCCTTGCGCTGATCGGCCGGCAGGCGCTGAATTTCATCGAGAATGACCGATCTGGTTTCGGGGTTGCGGTTGAAATCATTCTTGATCTGTTTGAGCAGTCTCTCTTCAACATTAGAGAGAAGGTCAGCGCGTTCGATAATGACTCTTTCTGAGGATGTCTGCGGATTTACGCGCCGGCTGGCGGCTCTGGCAAGATTTCTCACTTCTGAGTCAGCGCCGGGCTGCATGAAATCTGCAATCTGTTTCATGATTTCGTTGCGCTGACTTGAATTGTTGATCGCTTCAATGCCGAATGAGAACAGGATCAGGCGATAACCGTCGACGACCCTGATACCGGCTGCCCCTGAAGATGTAATGCCTCTTGTCAGCGAACCGGGCTTATGGTTCGGGCCGTTCATCTCGCGGTCATCAGCTTTGTCGCGTGCGCCTTCTTCATACTTGAGTATAACTTCTGCGCCCTGGAGCGGGTCTATTTCATCCGGCCATTTCTGGTTGTTGGCACCGTCACCGCCAAAGATCTGGAAGCTGCGATTTCCGGCGAAGCCATTGGCGCCAGAAACTACATGAACGTTGACGTCATCCTGGATAAATCTGGCT
>CAZPCO010000294.1:0-4793 GCA_964585025.1 uncultured bacterium
TCGCTTCAAGGCAATCAGCAGCCCGAAAACCACGAAACCACCTGGTGCCATGATCATTATCAAAGCCGGATCAGAATGGAAAAATGGTATCGGATAACCGAAAAGCGCTCCTTCGCCAAGCAGTTCTCGGAAAAAAGCGAGACAGAGAAGCGCGATGGTGAACCCGATTCCCATGCCGATCGCATCAAGAATTGAATCTAAAGGCCCGTTTTTGCAGGCATATGCTTCGGCGCGCCCAAGAATGATGCAGTTAACAACTATCAGGGGAATGAAAATACCCAGGCTGGCTGAAAGAGCCGGTGAAAATGCCGCGATGAATTTGTCGACCATAGTTACGAATGTCGCGATTACTACGATATAAACCGGTATTCTGATCTTGCCGGGAGTGATATTGCGAATCAACGAAATGAACAGATTGCTGCAGATAAGGGTAAAGGTAACGGCTATGCCCATTCCAAGGCCGTTCGTCATTGAAGATGAAACGGCAAGAGTCGGGCAGCAGCCAAGCGAAATGACAAAGATCGGGTTTTCTTTCCAGATGCCTTTGGTAAGTTCGTTTAGTTGCATTATTGATTACCTCCAGCCGCAGTAGTCGACGCATTCATCTGCACCGGAGCGTTGGCCGGAAGAGCAGAGGTCGCTCCCGCCTGACTGCGAATTTTCATTGAAAGGTCCAGTGCTTCGCGGACTCCAGCACAGAAGGCACGATAACTGATGGTGGCAGCGGTAATGCCATCGACGTTGCCGCCGTCTTTTTTTACTTTGAATACCGGAGCCGGATTCTCGCTGACAAGCTTTTTGAAGGGTTCTGAAAATGCCGTTGAGGTAAGTTTTGTTCCCAGGCCTGGGGTTTCTTTGAGAGACAGAACCTTGAAGCCATTGATTCTTCCATTTTCATTGATGCCTATCATCATGTCTATAGGTCCGGCAAACCCTTTGGGGGCAACCTTCATTACCAGTCCCACGACAGATCCATCGGTTGCGATCCCGGTTGAATAAGGAAAAGACTGACTGGCAGCGGCGTCAAAATAGCTGCCATTTGAAAAACTGGCCGCTGCAGGTAACACTTCGCGTCTGGCCTGCTCTTCAATTCTTTTCTGGTTTTCGAGAATCAGAGGGGCGGTCAGGCTTTCGGTAAAAGCCAGCAGAACGCCGGCAATCGCGGCAATAACGAACAGGAAGAGACCCATATGAAGCATATCTTTCATGCTGCGGCCTCCTGGGTAGTGCCGAAACGTTTTGGAACGAATAATTTGTCGATCAATGGCACAAAAGCATTCATGATCAGGATCGAGTAGCAAACGCCTTCGGGGTAGCCGCCCTTGAGTCTGATCAACAGAGTGATTGCCCCGCAGCAGAACCCGAAAAGCAGCATACCCTTTTCGGTTATCGGGGAAGTAACCATATCGGTAACCATGAAAATCGCCCCGATGAAAAGACCGCCTGTCAGCAGGTGAAACAATGCAAATTCGAGAGACCCACTATAGATAAATGCACCGGCAAAAACCGTGGCGATCATTGCCAATGGTGCATGCCAGCTGATATGGCCTCTAATCAGCAGATAAATTCCGCCGATAAGCAAGGCCAGTTTGGAAATTTCACCAATTGAACCCGAAAAATTCACTCCTAGAAACAGATCAGTAAAGCCAATATTCAATTGCTGCAAAACATGACCCACCAGAGTTGAGCCTGAGCTGCTGATCTGGTTCATCATATCAACATTCCCAGCGGTTTCCTTGATCAGACCAAGGGGGGTGGCAGTCGTTACTGCATCTACCGTGCTAAACCCTTTAATCGTGCCTGGTTTCAGCCAGGTTGTCATGTAAACGGGCCAGCTGGTCAACAACATGGCGCGGGCGACGTGAGCCGGGTTGAAAATGTTCTGCCCCAGGCCGCCATAGGCCTGTTTGCCGATTGCGATAGCGACGAACCCGCCGACAAATGCTATCCAAAGGGGAAGCGCCACCGGGACGCAGAAGGCCAGTAAAATCCCAGTGACTACTGCACTGCCATCAGCAATTGTGCAGGGCTTGTTTCTGAGAAATTTAATGATGAAAAGTTCTGCCATTACAGCTCCGGCAACAGAGCATAGAACCGTAAGTGCTGCACGAAGGCCGAAGCTGTATACCGCCATTATCAGGGCGGGCAGCAGAGCAAGATTTACATCCCACATTACACGGGCAGAAGAAAGACCTGAGTTGATGTGAGGAGAAGTAGTAACCAGAAGTTTTGGAACAGCGGGATTATTTGCAGCTGTGATTGCACTCATTCCAGTTATCCTTTGTTACCGGCTGCTTTTTTGCGTTCAGCCATGACGGTTTTTTTACCAAATTTGAAGGTCTGTACCAGGGGAAGGCTTGCAGGACAGGCATAGGCACAGCATCCGCATTCAATGCAGTCGAGTATGCCGATTTTGTCAACCCTTTCCCATTTTTTATGATCGATGAGCTGCTTCATCTGCTGGGGTATCAGGCCCATTGGACAGGCCCGGATGCAGCTGCCACAACGCAGACAGGCTGTCTGAACAGGCATTACGGCTTCGTTTTCGTCCCAGCAGAGGATGCCGCTGGTGCCTTTGATGATCGGCACATTGAGGTCAAAAAGTGCAAAACCCATCATCGGGCCACCCATAATAACCTTTTTGAGAGGAATATCGGCCTTAAGACCACCGGCCATTTCTATGAAGTCGCCAACTGTAGTGCCAATACGCACCCTGTAATTGCCTGGATTGTTTACGCAATTGCCAGCCAGAGTTACAACGCGTTCCATCAAAGGTTTTTGATTGTTGACTGCATCGGTTATGGCGGCAGCAGAAGCGACGTTCTGCACGACTACCCCAACATCCATGGGCAGTTTTCCGGAAGGAACTTCGCGACCGAGGCATGCATAAATGAGCTGTTTTTCGCCTCCCTGCGGGTATTTGACCTCGAGAGGCTGTACCTGAAGAGCGGTTTCGTTTTTGAATTTTTCCTGGAAAAGAGCGATGGCATCCGGTTTGTTCATTTCAATGCCGATTATACCCTTTTCTGCCTTGAGAACCCGCATGATCAGCTTGAGCCCGGTGATGATCCGGTCGGGTTCTTCCAGCATAAGCCGGTGATCGGCAGTAAGAGCCGGTTCGCATTCGACACCGTTGAGAATAACCGTGTCGATATGTCTGGTTTCCGGTGGCGAAAGCTTGACATGAGTTGGAAAGGTCGCCCCACCCAGTCCGACAACGCCAGATTGCTGAATGCGCTTCTTAATCTCTTCGGGCGGCAGTTGCAGACCGTCTTCGGTAGAATATGAGGGTTCTGGCATTTCCAGTGAACGTTCGATTACTATCGCCGGGCTCGGCACCCCGAATGGATGCATGAAATTGCCGGCACCAATCACTGAACCGCCAACTGTCGCATGAACCGGGGCCGAAACAAAGCCGCCGGGTTCGGCAATACACTGACCACAGTTCACGCGGTCAGTTATTTTGAAAAGAGGTTTTGCAGGAGCACCGATGTGCTGTGAAACGTGCAGTATAACTTTCGAGGGTATGGGAAGGTTGATAATTGGCTTGTCTGCAGTCGCTTTCAATCCGGGGGGATGCAGGCCGCCGGAAAAGCTTCGTGATTCTTGCATTAGCACCATCTCCTGGAAAAAATAGCTCCAAGTCGAAACGGTGCTACACTAACATATTAACGGGGAATTTTCAATGTTTGCCGGTGGGTTTTCTTGCATCTGTCTGAGAAACAGGCGCGGCTGGCAGGGTTGAAGCAGGCGATGGCATAGGTGTCTGTGAAGATACAGGTTCGGGCAATTTGCTCTGTGAGTTTTGCGGCTGGAGAACATCGGGAGACAACTGGCCGTCGGCAAGGGTTTCAGACTCATCGGCAATTGCTTTGACACCTGAGGTAAATTCTCGGGTTTCGAGAACGAAGTGGGCCAGCATGCGGTTCATTTCATCGGCAACCATACTGAGATGCTTGGTGATTTTCGCCATATCCTGAATTGAATCGCGCTGCGATTTGAGAGATTCGAGAACGCCATCGACTTCTTTGGTAGTAGTTTTGGTCGTGATTGAGAGGTTTTCAATAGACTGACTGATTGCTTCGATATTTTTACTCTGTTCGACAGATGATTTACTGATATCCTGGACTTGAACGTTGACGCTTTCTGAAGCCATGCCGATTTCATCAAGATAGCCACCGGCCTGATTGATGATTTTTACGCCTTCCTGAACCTTGTCTTTACCCAGACTCATTTCTTCAACGGCCTTGTTGGTTTTATGCTGAATTTCACTGATCAGGGCACCGATTTCTTCTGCAGCCTTGGCGCTTTGTTCGGCAAGCTTTTTTACGTTAGCGGCGACAACTACGAAACCCTTACCCTGTTCGCCGGCCCTGGCAGCTTCGATAGCGGCATTAAGAGCAAGAAGGTTGGTCTGGCGAGATATGGCGGTGATCGTTAGAACAATTTTGCCGATTTTTCGCGATTGGCCTTTGAGCTCTTCGAGAACGCGAGAAGAATCACCAACAGCACGTTCGATTTCCTTGATGGTAGTAGAGGCTTCACGAACTGCTTCCATGCCTTGAGTTGCTTTGAGACGGTTCTGAACAGATTCTTCATAGGCGCGATTGGAACGCTTGGCTATCAATTGCGAGTTTGCCGAAATTTCTTCGATGGCAGCGGCAGTAGATTCAAGAGTTGTCGCCGAATCTTTGGTTGCTTTGGTGATGCGTTGAGTGTTACCGAAAATATTCTGAATGGATTCATTCGATTGAAAAGTCAGGTTGGAAATGCCGTTAGCCATATGGGAAAGG
>CAZPCO010000295.1:0-4793 GCA_964585025.1 uncultured bacterium
GATGCCTATGCTGGCATTCTTTACTTTTCCGGAAACAAGTCCAGGCTCAAGCCTGGCTCGATTCCACACAGTGTTTTGCTGCAGCTTTTTATGGCTCAGCCGCATCCAATCACCATCGAGACCCTGTACCGTTCTGCGTGGGGCAGCGAATTCGACCCGGAATTCGATTTTGGAGCATTCAAAAGCACCCTACAACGATTGAAAAAACTGCTGCAGAGCCTGACGCCTTCAACCCGCATCAGCACCGGTAAAATTCATGGTAATGCGCACGGAGTAAAGTTATCTCTTGCTGTACAATGGCTGCTTATTTTTAAATAGCTGCATATTTTTTGTAACAGCACAATCGATCCTGCTGTGCATGTCGGCCGTTCAAGGGATATTTATGGCGGCGAAAATTGTCACTCCCGGTTCTGTTGCGGGATTCCGACAGATAGAGCTATACTTTACCGGTAACCTGTTAAGAAAGTTTTACCGAAAAGTATTTGGAGGAGTATAGAGTAATGTCTACCAAAAAGATTTTCGCAGTGCTGATTCTATTGACCGGCTTTTTCTGTGGCCAAGCCTTCGCTTATGAGGGAGTTCTGCCAGAAAATCCGCTTTATGCCGCCCAGCAGCGTATTTTCAGCGCGATTGCTGATTACTGGCAGGTCCAGGAACTTTATATCAAGTATGTCCAGGATCAGAGCAACGAAAACGAACAGAACTGGAATCAGGCAATCGAATCGCATACCCGCAATTGTGTGGAAATTGGTAAAAGCGTCATGCTTTCAATCAAGAAAAGCCAGTATGGTCAGCTTGAAATGCTCAGTGACATTTACCGTTCGTTGCCGGATGGCGCCAGACAATCTCTGTACCCCACTCTCGGTTACATGAAATTCGAGATCACTCACAAGGCCGACGAATATCTGACCGAAGAAAAGTTCCGTGAATATTTCCCCGGTTACGGTTATTCCGAACCAGGCTTCAAATACCGCAAAGGCCGCGAACTCGACCGCGAAGAAAAGGGTGTTACCTGGGTTCTCGAAGAACAGTCGATAACTACCACCTGGAATGTAAATCTGACGGTTACCCTCGACATCGTAAAAATTCTTACTGGAATGGTTACCGGCGGCGCTATCAAAGACCTGCGTGTTTCAGAACCTTTCCATATGAACATGGGTGGCACTCCACTTCTGGTTGCCAATGTTTCCTTTCAGAGAATCAAAGCTATCGTAACCAAAACCAACCGCAAATTTGAAGTCAATAAAGTCTGGTTTGAACTGCTGCGCACCAAATCTTCTTCATGGTCGAACAACGCTACCTGGGAACCCTGCGGTAAAACCTATGAAATCCTGCAGGAACCCACCGGAGAAGCAGTTGTTACTGGTATCGAAGGACAATAATCCCGGAGGCAATTTCTGAAAAATACTGACAGTGTCCTGGTAAAAATTAAACTGCCGGAACTGTTCTCTCTCCTCCTCTTAATCACGCTTTTAACAGTTCAACCGGGGGCAACCAGTCCCCGGTTTGTTGCTGAAACTGACGTCTGCAGGCCCTCAGCTGAAAGCTGCACGTCTGGTTCATTGGCCAACGCCCTTCTCGATGAAGGAAAGCGCCAGAATATCAATCTGCTGAAAATGTTCCCGACGGCAAGGAGCATCGATGTGGCAGGCGGCGCCGTCATTGATCTAGATGACTCCGAGGCCACAGCCATTGCCGAAGCCTGTCCATCACTATTGATTGAAAATCTTGATTCTCTGAACGACCAGATTCGCACCATTGCCCATAGAGAATTGCCCCAGCCTGCTATTGCAGCCCCCTCATGGAACCACGAACAGAGCGGCGCTGCCTGGTTCAAAGAATCAGGCCTGGCAGGTCAGGGTATGCACCTTGGCGTTATCTCTCTCAACTATTCATGCGATCACCCGGCGATGGCGGGAAGAATTAAAAATTTGATGCAGTTTGGCGGAAATCCGCCGATGAAAACAGTTTCCGATCGGCTCCTTCTGCACCCCCTTGGAATTTTCGGCGGCTTCGAAGAAGGTCGTTTTTCCGGCATCGCACCTGAAGCCGAAATTTCGCTGGCATTGCTGAGTGCAAAGCCTGGCAAGGCTGACGCGTTGCTGGAAGCTCTCGACTGGCTGATAAAGCTTCCTGAACCGCCGCATGCCATTCTCATCTGCACCGATTTTGCCGGTCCTGCTCCGCTTGCCGTTGCCAGAGCTCTTTTTGCCTGCAGGAATGCCGGCATTCTGCCTGTTCTTGCGGCCGGCAACAATCCAAATTCGATTACCGGCATGGCTGCCCTGCCCTGCTGTGTAACCATTGGTGCAACCGACCGCTGGAAAAAGCGCTCGCTGTTTTCAGGCCAGGGGCCTGTATGGTATGAAGGCGCCAGAATCATCAAACCCGATTTTTGCGAACCAGGCTCTGCAGTATCAGGCCCGGCTGAGAAGAAAGAATATCGTCTCGGCAGCGGGACACTTCAGGCAGCTGCTCATTTTGCCGGAATCTACATGCTTACGCGCCAGGCATTGCCGGAAACCGACCCTGAATTGCTGCTGAACGCGATGCGAATAACTGCTCAGGATATCGAAGCAGCTGGCATCGAGGACGCAACAGGGTACGGCATCCCGGTTCCGCAGGCAGCAATATATTATATTAACAATCCGCCTGCTGAAAACCAGGACAATGCCAAGCTCAACTGATTCCAGTTAATAAAAAGCGCTCCCGGCCTTAGTGGCCGGGAGCGCTTTTTTATCGCCGGTTATTTTTCGTCGGAAACTATTTTGTCGCCGCCATCTTTATGCGCGGTGTTGAGAAGCTTCTCACCCGTTTCAATAAACTGACCAATATTCATGTTGATCTTGAATTGAGTGATTGCAAAGCTCATCTGAATCTTCTCTTCGGTATCGTGATGTTTAATGACCATGTTACGGACATTGTCGATTACCTTCTCGGCTGCGATACGAGCGCCTTCCAGGTTGGTGTCGGGCAGAATAATCGAGAATTTATCACCTTCATAGCGACACGGCAGATCGTTGAACCTGATAATGCGTTTGATCAACGAACCTACTTTCAGAAGAACCGCATCCTTGAAGCCGGATCCATGCGCTTCGAGAAGATTCTCGAGATTATCGATGCCCGCCATAATTATCGACAGCGGTGATTTGACTCTGCGAACCCGCGAGATTTCCTGGGAAAGCCGCATTTTGAAGTAATGATTGGTATACAGGCGGGTAAGACCATCGGTAATACCCCGTTTGTAAAGGTTGGCGTTCTTTATGGCGATACCGAGCTGACTGCACAGTAATTGCGCCAGTTCAAAATCTCTCTGGGTCAGACGCCCGTTGCCATCTTTGTCAGCAAGATTAACCAGCCCGAGCACTTCTTCCTGAACAACGATCGGAATCACGATAAACGAATCAGAGGCATAATTACGGGCTCGGGTAAAAGCAAAGCGTTCTTCACATTTTACATCGGGAACAAAAAGTGGTTCCATTTTCTGGATGACGTGCTGCGAAACAGGCGATGACCAGAGATCCAGGTTGGAAGGCAAACCACGGTTATTCGGGCAGATGTTGTAGCGGTTTTCAGTCGGATCGAAAATTGCCATCGAGAATTTCTGAATATTCATGATGCTGCGGAAAATGCCTTCGACAGTGAATGGCAGATTTTCAAGCTCAAGTTCAGATGAAATGGTCTGACTGGCCTCACGAACCGAATCGAGCTCGTTGATCCGCCGGTCGAGTGACTCGTTGACCTCGCGCAGATTCTGCATCAGCCGGAAAGTGTTGATGGCAGAGGAAATATTGCGTGAAATGGTAGTAAGAAGTTCGTTGTCAAAGGTTTCTTCGTCTTCCTTGCGGAAACGGCTGCCCAGAATCAATAGTCCCTGGTTCTGGTTGTCAGTGCGCAGCACGTAGATATGTTCGATTTCGCCTTCTTTAAAGGTTTCTTTGAATGCGGTGATTTCATTTCTGATTATTTCAGTCACTTCACCGTCTTCTTTGATAGAAAGTTTTTCGAAGACCTTCTGCGGGATCTTAACCTGAGGAAGTCTTGCATTGGCACGCAGTTTTATATCGACCAGACAGTCGAGGCTTTCATTGGCGTTTTCGAAGGTATAGATAGCGCCTCGTGAAACGCCGAGTGTACCAAGAAGAATGCGCAGCATAGATCTGAGGCCAGCCTGAAGGTTTTTGCTCTGGCAAAGGAACGAACTCAGGTCGATGAAGCTGCCAAGAATATACTTCAGCCTTTCGACACGGCGGTGCTCTCTGAGTGTATCAACTTCGATTGGTGATGAAGTGGCAATGCGCTTTTTAACCAGGTGAATGAGAGTTCCGGAAGGGGGGAACGATGATATTTCGGCGCCGTCCATGAGGCGTTCCATCAGCATCAGCCCCCAACCACGTTTATGCGATGATTTAAGTTTCTTGCGGATATCCGGTTTTTCAACGACGGTAGGATCAAACCCTTTTCCGAAGTCGCGGATTTGTATCTGCAGAAGCTCTTCGCTGAAAGTCAATGCTACATGAATGTCACGCTTGTTGCCGTCGGGGATATCTTTTGGAGCGTGTTCTTTGGCATTAATGAGACCCTCGATAAATGCAAGCCGCATTTCATCGATAGTTTCGGCTGCATAACCACATTTTTTGGCGAACATGTCGAGATATTCGCAGGCTTCAAGTTCTGAGTCTTTCTCGTTGGCAAGCTTGAAGAACAGATGTGAGACCATTGACGACAAAGGAAGCCTCCTTAAATACCTCTCGAAGCAATGAGGAATTAGCAATTAACCCTAACATTCTATT
>CAZPCO010000296.1:0-4792 GCA_964585025.1 uncultured bacterium
ACTATCCATTTATGATGAGCCAGGAAGACAAAAGAAACATGGCCTTCGCCATGAGAAGAATCAGCGATGAACTCGGCTCGATGATGCTGTATGTCGACATGAGAACTGGCGAAGAGATCCGCCGCATCGCCATGATGGTCGAAAAGGCAAAATTCACCCTCATCTCTGAAAATTCAGCTAAGGAAGCTCATAGAATACTCCAGAGAGCCGAAATGACCTATAAGCGCCTCGCCTCTACCATAATTTGACATTACAGCCGCAGCCAGAGCATTAATTCACAGCACCTGTCACTCTTCAACAAAACCGGTTACCCAGGTAACCGGTTTTTGCTTTCTAAAAGTTCAAAAATCTTTGTACAGACAGCTGGCAACTATTGCATTGTCAGCGATCTACCAGCCCAACTAGCCGGCCCGGATTAAAGTGAAAGCGCGGGGTTGAATCCATGAAATTTGCGCGCAATTGCAGGTTCAAAACTCCAAAGCTTACCTTCTGCCGAGAGTCACCTGGCTTCATCAGCGGGAATCATTTGATTCCAATACCTCGCCGAAAATTGCTGCTGAAGTTTAAAATGAGTTTCAGCCAAAATCTGAAATGTGCTATTATTTTAACAACCCTGATACCTTATCGTTACATAGCTTCTGTGCCCGAGGGAGTACAATGTGAATTTTTTTACAAGCCGGCTGACGATTTTTGTAATCCTCTTTTTTCTGCTCATTTGTGAAGTTCAGGCCGAAAACAGACCCCTGATTGGCATCACGCCCTCGATCAGCAGCAACAGCATTCAACTGAATTATGATTATGTGGCAGCAATCAATGAAAACGGCGGCATCGCCATAATTCTGCCGCCGACAGAAGACGAAAACATTATCAGACAGTATGTCGAGATGCTCGATGGAGCTGTATTTTCAGGAGGCCCGGACATTCCACCTGATTGTTATGGTCAGACTCCGCATCCAACAACCCAGGTTATGGAGCCGGTAAGGGCAAATTTCGAAAAGCGCTTTATCAAAAGCTTTCTTGAATCGGGCAAACCCGCTTTTGGTATCTGTCTTGGCATGCAATTCAGCAATGTAGTTTCGGGGGGCTCGATGATTCAGGATATACCGTCTTTCTATGGCAGTCGCATTTCACACCGCAACGGCGAAATGTATACAAACTTTCATCATGTCGGCCTGGCCAGAGGCAGCAGAATCGCTGATATTCTTGGCAGCAATGCTGTATCCGTCATTTCCCGGCATCACCAGGCGCTCGATAAAATTGCCGACGTTTTTCAGGTCGTTGCACGCAGCCCCGATGGCGTTGTTGAAGCAATTGAACGCCGAGACGGAGCCTTTGGCCTTTTTGTACAATGGCACCCCGAGAGCATGAAAAATTCTGACCCGGTTCACCGGAATCTTCTTTTCAAAGCGATGGTAGAAGCCTGTCGTATGGTTAGACCGGCAAGTTTTCCGAATCAATAAGCGACTTATGCATAAGCAGACAAAAATCTGGATTATTATTCTCCTGGCAGTGATTATTGCGGCTGTTGGCGACTATTGCCTCCGTTACCACCTTATCATTCCTGAATTCATCGCGTTTGAGGAGAAAGAGGCCGACAAAAAGATGGGCGCTATTTCTGATGCCCTGCAACGCGAAGCCTTTCATCTCGGCAATCAGGCTTGCGACTGGGCAGTCTGGGACGACATGTACGACTATGTTGCAAGCCCGTCAACCAGCTTTGCAACCTCCAATTTTCGCCATGAAAGCCTTTCCGCCAGTGGGATCGACCTCGTATACGTCTGCGATTCGAATGGCAAAATCATCTGGGGCAGCTCCATGGAACCGACCCAGAAGCAACTGGTACTGCTGCCGGAATTTGAACAGAAGGAACTATTGCGGCATCGCTCTCTATTTGATTTCCGTTCTTCGGAATACATTTACGGTTTGATGAATACCTCAAAAGGGGTCATACTGGTCGGTAGTCACCAAATTCTTACCAGTGCCCAACAAGGGCCATCCCGGGGAACGGTTATCCTCGGAAAATTTCTCACCAGCAGCATTCTCGAAAAAATCGCCGAGCAGACCCGCACTCAATTCAAAGCTCGCGAGATTCCGACCCTTACCGCAGTTGAATCATCGCGCTGGCTGGCATTTCAAAAAGATAAATTTGTCTATGACAGATCTGATCAGAATATTTTGAGCGGATTTCACGGCCTTAACGACCTCGAAAATCTTCCAGTGCTGCTTATCGAGGCCAGCTTTCCACGCGATATTCTCAGGCAGGGCGAAGCCATAGCCAGGATGGTTTCCGTTGCTATTTTTGCCGCACTTATAGCCATCTGCGGTTTATTGATCATCTGGATCCAGATGTTCAAAACAGAAAGCCTGCAACGCCAGAAAGAAATTGAAACCCTGGTCGAGAAACGTACCTCTGAACTTCAGGAAAGTCGGGAGCGCCTGCTGACTCTGATCAATGCAACTCCCGACATTATCTGCCTCAAAGACGGCGATGGGCGTTGGCAGGTGGCAAACCAGGCTAATCTTGAGCTTTTCAGGCTCGGCCAGGTCAATTACACAGGAAAAACAGACCGCGAACTTGCCGAATTGACTCATCCAATATATAAAGAAGCCTTTCTTTCCACTCAGGCGAGTGACAATCGGGCATGGGAAAGAGGCTGCATTTCACGCTGCATCGAAACTATTCCAACCCCTGCCGGTTCGGCGCGAATTTTTGATGTGATAAAAATCCCAGTTTTTCAAAGTGACGGGCAAAAAAAGAATCTGATCGTCTTTGGACGCGATGTTACCAGCGAAAGAATCCTGCACGACAAACTGCAGAAAGCCGAAAAGATGGAAGCTATAGGTATGATGGCCGGAGGGGTCGCTCACGATCTCAACAACATTCTTTCAGGAATTACCGGCTACCCCGAACTGTTGCTGATGATTATCAAAGACGATCCCAAGGCACGCCGCATGATAGAAGGAATAAGGGAATCCGGGAAACGTGCATCAGAAATTGTCGCCGACCTTCTGACCGTGGCCCGGGGTGTAGTTGCCCCGCGTGAAATCAAGAATCTGAACACTCTGATTACCGAGTATCTTGAATCCCCAGAATTCATCAAACTCAAGTCCTTTCATGCCGAAGTTGAATTCAAATCAGAACTTGAGCCCGAACTCATCAATGTTTCATGCTCTCCGGTCCATATCAGAAAGTGTCTGATGAATCTTTCCGCCAATGCAGCAGAAGCGATACAGCAGAATGGTCGGGTCACAATTTCAACACGCAACGTTTACCTCGACCAGGTCCTGCCTGAATTTCACAACCTGCCGATCGGGGAATATGCCGTTATTCGTGTCTCAGACACCGGCTCCGGCATTTCTTCAAATGACATAACCAGAATTTTCGAGCCCTTTTACACCAAAAAGGTTCTGGGCCGAAGCGGAACAGGGCTTGGTCTGTCAGTCGTATGGAATTCGGTTCAAAACCATGGCGGCAGCGTTTTCGTGACTTCGGATGCCAAAGGGTCAACCTTCGACCTCTATTTTCCGGCATCGAGAAGCGCCATAAGCCCGTCTCAGGCAGATGTTTCGATAGATTCACTGCAAGGCGCTGGTGAAACTATTCTGGTTATCGACGATGAGCCACACCAGCGCGAAATCGCCTCATGCATGCTGACTTCGCTTGGTTATCAGGTAAACTCGGTCGCTTCCGGCGAAGAAGCTCTTAATTACATCACTGAGCGCCCTGCCGACCTTCTGGTTCTCGACATGATCATGGATCCAGGCATGCGCGGCCGTGAAACCTACGAAAAGATTCTGCAGATCAGGCCTGGGCAAAAAGCCATCATTGCCAGCGGTTTTTCCAATGACGAGGAAGTGAGAAAAACCCAGGAAATGGGTGCCGGAGCCTTTGTTAAAAAACCATATCTGCTCAGTCAAATTGGTCTGGCCGTGAAGCAGGCACTGCAAAACAACAAAAAATGAACATATCGACTCCCGGCCGCCTGGTACCAGTGCTGATGTTGCTTTTTCAGGCTGTTGCGGCGGCAGCTTTGTCTCCGGCGAGCAGTTCGGCATTGATAGCGGCAGCACGCAGTCAGATCGGCAAAACGATCTATTATGACCCTGCCTATGTTCGATTGACGTATCCGGGTGGTGATGTGCCTGCAGAGCGCGGAGTCTGCACCGACGTGATTATCAGGGCAGTAAGATCAGCTTTGAATCGCGACCTGCAGCAACTGGTACATCTTGATATCCGGCGGAATTTCGCTGCCTACCCGAGACACTGGGGTTTAAAAAAGCCAGACCGCAACATCGATCACCGCCGGGTGCCAAATCTGCAGGTATGGTTCAGCAGACACGAAAAGTCGTTGAAACCAGTTTCCGATCCGAAATCATACCTGCCCGGCGACATCGTAACCTGCAACCTGCCGGGCAATCTTCCTCATATTATGATGGTCAGCGACCGAATGAGCGCAGACAACATTCCGTTGGTCATCCACAACATCGGTCAGGGAACACGTGAGGAAAACGTCTTGTTCATGTTTCCTCATACCGGACACTATCGCTTCAGATAGCGACAGCAACGAACAGGTCGTTGACATTGGTGCCCGTATACCCGGTCAGGACCAGATCGCCCAGTTTTCTGAAATAATGCCATGAATCATGGCGCAGCAGATGATCTTCTGCGCACATTCCCGCTGCAATACCACGACTTAAGCTGAAACCATCGACTATAGCACCTGCGGCATCGGTTGGTCCATCGATTCCGTCTGTACCGAGAGCGGCAAAAACAAGATTCTCGCGCCGATGC